>JBJFEV010000128.1:0-5364 GCA_051891155.1 Bacilli bacterium | reverse complement strand
GTGATGGTATTATGATTGGGCGTGGATGTATTGGTAATCCTTGGTTGATTAGAGATTTAGTTGACTATTTCAACAATCAACCTTTAAAATCGCCTCCAACCAAAGAGGAACGAATTGAAATGATGTTATATCATTATGAAGAATTATTAAAGATAAAACCGGAAAAGATTGCCACTATTGAAATGCGTAGTTTAGCAAGCCATTATACTAAAGGAATTTCTTCATCTAAGGATTTTAAGATTGGTTTAATTAACTGTACAACTAAAGAAGCATTCTACGAGAATGTGAAAAGCAATTTATTAAATATGTAATAATAACAAATGAAATATCATATTATTAGTGAAGGTGATTATTATTAAAAAAATACTAATATTAATGATGTTTCTTTTTTTATTAAGTGGATGTAAAATGAAAGAACAAGATAATATATATGTTGGTCAAGTCGATATTTTGAACGATCTCAATTATGATGATAAAGCCTTAAAGTTAGATTTCTTTAGTTATATACCTTTCAATGAAATAAAGTGCATTCTGGAAGATGAAACTATAGCTTATACTTATGATGTTGAAAAGAATATTCCGATTACCTCTTCGTCTTCAAATAAACAAATGTTTATGCATGAATTAAAAATTTATTTTGAAGATGAAGTTAAACTTGAAGAAGTAATTATGGAATTTGATAATGAATTATTACTATTTGATATTGGGTCTTATCAATTGAAGAAGGTTCTCAATAAAACCAAATCAGCTTTAACAATCGATGTAATGTATGATTTAAATAAAGACACATATATAAAGGAAAATACATCTAATTTAAAGGTAACAAATTTATCAAAAATTGATGTTACAATGATAGGATTAAATAATATCAACGAAGAAGCGGATTATCTACTTAGAGTGACAAAAATCAATGATTTGTGTGTTAGTGCTAATGAAGCAAAGATTAGTGAAGAGTTGTCATATTATAGTGACCAAAAGTATCTTACTGTTTCAACATACTTATCATATGAATATAGTTATATGTCTAATGTTATTGAAAAGTCAAACGTGTTATTTAAATTAGAATATGATGTATTACAAAATATCAAAGATTTAAAAGAAATAGATGAGTCAACATTATCTTTAGGATGTAAACTACCTTATTAACGCCAGACATTTGTTTGGTGCTTTTTCAAAATAATAAACAAAAAAATATGGTTTACTATTTTTCTTTTATTTGGTATAATTATTATTGGTGATAAGACGTGATAAGTAGATATTCTTCAGAAAAAATGAAAAAAATATGGAGCGATGAAAATCGCTTTGCTAAATTTTTAGAAGTTGAAAAGGCTAATTGCCAAGCTTATAATAAACTTGGAGTTATCCCAGATGATGATTTAAAGCTAATTATTTAAAAAGCCTCATTTGATGTTGAGGGGATTAGAGAATTAGAAAAAATTACTAAACATGATGTTATAGCTTTTACTCGCAATGTTAGCAGTTATCTTGGAGAAGAAAAAAAGTGGGTTCATTATTCATTAACATCAACAGATGTTGTTGATAGTGCTCAAGCCTTGATTCTTCGTGAATGCAATGAGATTATTGAAGAAGATATTAACAAACTTTTAGATGTTTTAAAAAGAAGAGCTTTAGAGTTTAAAGATACTCCAATTATGGGACGTACTCATGGAATGCATGCTGAAGTTACATCTTTTGGATTAAAATGGTGTCTATGGTATGACGAATTATCACGCTTATTAAATCATTTCAAATTAGCTCGCGAAGAAATCGAGGTAATTAAAATCAGTGGTGCAGTGGGTAACTTTTGTGATGTAAACCCTTATGTTGAAGAATATGTAGCTCAAAGTTTAGGCTTAGATTATGCAAAAATTTCAACTCAAGTTATTTCACGTGATCGTATGACATATTATATATCTAGTTTAGTGAGTTTAGCATCACTAATTGAAAAAATGGCATTTGAGGTACGAAATTTGTCACGTACTGAAGTTCGAGAAGTTGAAGAATATTTTGATCGTGGGCAAAAAGGATCGAGTGCAATGCCACACAAACGAAATCCAATTGCTTCAGAAAATATGTGTGGTTGTGCAAGAGTGATGAGAGGATATTTACAAGCGGTAATGGAGAATAATAGCTTGTGGCATGAACGTGATATCTCTCATTCTTCAGCTGAAAGAATTGCTGTTAGTGATGCAACTACACTAATAGATTATATGTTGACTAGATATACAAAAGTATTAGATAAATTGACTGTTTTTAAACAAAGAATGCTTAAAAACATTAATGCAACAAATGGTTTGGTTTTCTCAAGTCGTGTTTTAACAGTATTAATAGACAAGGGATTAAGTCGCGAGCAAGCTTATGATTTAATTCAACCATTAGCATTTGAATCGTTGGATAATGAAATTCCATTTATTGATATTTTAAAAAAATCAGATGTTACAAAGTATTTATCTGAAAAAGAAATCGATGACTGTTTTGATTTAAAATACTATTTAAAAAATACAAATTATATATATCAAAGATTGAATATAGGAGAGTAATTATGGGAAAAACATTAGTAGTAATTGGAAGTCAATGGGGCGATGAAGGAAAAGGGAAAATTACAAACTATTTAAGTGAAAGAGCTGATGTGGTTGTAAGATATCAAGGTGGCGATAACGCTGGACATACTATTTGTTTTGATGGAGAAACATACAAATTACACTTAATTCCTTCTGGAATTTTCAATCCAAATATTAAAAACATTATTGGAAATGGTGTTGTTTTCAATCCTAAAAACTTTAGAGTAGAATTAGAGGGATTGAAACAATTGGGTTTTGCGTGCAATAATCTATATATTAGTGAAAGAGCACAAGTTATATTTGATTACCATTTAGTGTTAGATGGTTTAAATGAAAATAAATTGGGACCTAATAAAATAGGTACTACTAAAAAAGGAATAGGACCTGCCTATACTGATAAAATTTCTAGACAAGGTTTTAGAATTGCTGATTTATTAGCCAGCGATTTCAAAGAAAAATATGCTTTAGCTTTAGAAGCTAAAAATAATGAAATTGTTGCTTTAGGCGGAGAAAAAATAGATTATGAAACATCCGTACAAGAGTATCTAGAATTAGCAGAATACATTAGACCATATGTAAGTGATACTATTAGTTTGATTAATGAAGAATATCAAGCAAATAAAAAGATACTATTTGAAGGAGCACAAGGAGCTTTACTAGATATCGATTTTGGTACATATCCATTTGTTACATCTAGTAATCCAACTACTGGTGGAGCTGCGACTGGAACTGGTCTTGCTCCAAATAAGATTAAAGATGTTGTCGGAATTGTGAAGGCATACACAACAAGGGTTGGTTCTGGAGCTTTTCCAACTGAACAAGACAATGAAATAGGATCAATCATTCGTGAAAAAGCTCATGAGTATGGAACCACTACTAAAAGACCTCGCCGTGTTGGATGGCTTGATGCTGTTATCTTAAAATATAGTGCAAATATCAATGGCTTAACTGGTATTTCATTGATGTTATTAGATATTTTAAGTGAGTTAGATGAAATTAAAATTTGTACAAGTTATCAACTAGATGGAAAAGAGATACACACTGTTCCGGCTAGAAATGATGACTTTAATAGATGCATTCCTAATTATATTACAATGCCAGGTTGGAAAGAAGATATTACACATTGCAGTACTTATGAAGAACTACCTGAGAATGCGAAAAAATACATTCAAAAGATTGAAGAATTAGTGGGAGTAGAAGTAGTTTTCGTATCAGTTGGTGCTGGTCGTGAACAAACAATTATCCGCAAAGAAATCTTTTAACAAATAGGAGAAAATCGTGGAAAATATTAGAAATAACTATGATTGTATAATCGTTGGAGCTGGTCCTACTGGTATTTATGCAGCATATGAATTTATGCTTAAAGCTCCTGATTTAAAGGTATTGCTGATTGACAAAGGATATGATATTTATGATAGAAGATGTCCAATTCTTGCAAAGAAAGTAAAACAGTGCCCAAAAGATATATATGGGAATAGTGGATGTAAACCAAGTTGTTCAATGACTAGTGGATTTGGAGGAAGTGGAGCTTATTCCGATGGAAAATTCAATATCACTAATGAATTTGGTGGATGGATGGATGAATATATTCCAGTTGAAGAAGTATTAGATTTAATTAAGTATGTTGATGATATTAATTTAAAACATGGAGCTCCAACTGAAATTACTAACCCTTCAACAAAAGAAGTTTTTGAGATTGAAAAGAAAGCTATTGCTAGTGGCTTAAAATTATTAAGAAGTCAAGTTAGACACTTAGGAACAGAAATCAATCTTAAAGTTTTAAAAAGTATCAATCAAACTATGAAAGGCAAAATTGATTATTTATTTAAAACAACTGTAAAAGATGTATTAATTGAAGATGATAGTTGTAAAGGAGTAATCTTAAATGATGGAACTATTATCAACTCTAAATATGTAATATTAGGAGTGGGTAGAACAGGATCTACTTGGTTGAATGAAACTTTGTCTCAACATGGAATTAAATTTAAAAATAATCGTGTAGATGTTGGTGTTAGAGTTGAAACTAATGATATCGTTATGGATGATATAAATAAATATTTATATGAAGGGAAATTTATATTTAATACAAGCGTTGGAACACAAGTTAGAACTTTTTGTTCAAACCCAAGTGGTCATGTTGTTGTTGAGAATCATGAAGGAATTATGGTTTGTAATGGACATGCATATCATAATACCTCTTTAGGAAGCAAAAACACTAATTTTGCTTTATTAGTATCTCATGATTTTGATGATCCATTTAATAATCCAAATGAATATGCACAAGAAATTGCAAAACTTGCCAATAAGTTAAGCGGTGGAGGAGTTATTGTACAAAAATACGGAGATATATTAAAAGGAAGAAGATCCACTAAAAAGCGTATCGATGAAGGCTTTGTTAGACCAACTTTAAAAGAAGCAGTTCCTGGAGATTTAGGATTAATTCTTCCATATAATACTATGAAATCATTAATTGAAATGGTTAATGCTTTAAATTCAGTTACTCCTGGTATTGCTAGTGATCATACTTTATTTTATGGAGTAGAAGCAAAATTTTATTCTGATCGCGTAGAAGTATCAAATGAGTTTGAAACTAAAATAAAAAATTTATTTGTTGGTGGCGATGGTGCTGGTATAACAAGAGGTTTAGCTCAAGCAGGAGCTAATGGCGTTGCAATTGCTCGTACTATTATAAACAGAAAATAAAGTATAATTTTAGGATAGATTGCTAATGACAATCTATCCTAATTTTTGGAAGAAGAAAAAGAAAAAATTTATTGACATTTCCCAATAATAGTAGTATAAT
>JBJFEV010000127.1:0-5478 GCA_051891155.1 Bacilli bacterium | reverse complement strand
CTAAATTTACTCCACATACTGCATTTAAGCGAATTTTTCCACCATTATAAGGTAATTCATCAAATCCCCATAATAAAATTGGTTTCTTTAAAGCATCATTAATCATTAGAGCAAGATGACCTAGATGGAAAGTCCCAGATACCATAATGACTGCATCTACTTCTTCTTGTAATAAATAGTGAATTGCTTTAGTTGCATCTTCTGGTTCAATCACATTTTCTTTATATATTTTCCATTCGATAGAATCATCCTTTTCCATCTCTTCACATCGACTTAAATAAAGAGAAAAGGCTGTTTCATAATCATATGTTTTTCTAGTTAAACAAACTACACCAATTCGGGCTTTACGCATACTAATCACCTCTTATTTACCACTTTATAGGTCGCAGAAAAATCTTCCTTTTCCAGTCCCATATCCATCGCTTTATCGTATACTTCTATAGTATTACTAAATCCCGGATAAGAAAGATTGTTTTCTTCTAATAAATCCATCATCAAATGTGCATCTTTATGCATATTTGCTATAGAAAAGGCTGTTTTATATTCGTTATTGATGATATTTTGAGCCTTTCCATCCATATAGAAATTTTGTCCTCCACCATATGAAATAGCTTTAACAAAATCGTTTAAATCAATACCTAAATGTGAAGCCACACTCATGACCTCATTAACCCCATTTTGAATTTGCCCCACAAGGCTATTATGTAAAAGTTTCATCACTAAGCCGCTTCCATTATCACCCATATAGATAATATTTGAACCCATGCAAGAAAGAATATCTTTTATTTTTTCAAATACTTCTTTCTTTCCTCCCACATAAATACCTAAAGTACCACTTACTGCTGCTGGTTGACTTTTTACCACTGGGCAATCGCACATATATGCCCCCTTATTTTCTATTTGAGAAGCTAAAGAAGATGATACATGAGGAGATATAGTGGACATATCAATAAATATTTGTCCTTTTTTTACATAATTTAATGCTTGACAATAAACGCTTTGAACGTGTTCATTTTTAGGTAGCATCGAAATAACAACATCGCTTTCCTTAATCACTTCTTCTAGTGAGGAAGATAAAGGAAATGGTGCTTCCTTTAATACGATATCATAACCGATAAGGGAATATTTTTTACTAACATTTATAGCCATTGGCATCCCCATAATGCCAAGTCCAATAAATCCAACTTTCACGTTAATTTCCTTTAGTGTGATCCCAAGCATCACAGAATTTATCTAAGCCAAAATTAGTCCAAGGATCAGTTAAGGAATCTTCAAAGACAGCGACAGAAGCAGTAACAATATCCGCGCCCATTTCAGCACAATCAGCAATTTGTTTACCATTTCTTACGGCCGCGCAGATGATTTCTGTTTTATATCCTTTTTCTTTATAAATAGAAGAGATTTGTTTTAAATATTTCATACCATCTTCTCCTGCGCTTTCTTTCCAACCGATAAAAGGAGAAACATACATCGCGCCAATTCGACCCGCTTGAACAGCTTGGGAAGAAGAAAACACTAAAGTGACATTAGTTCTAATTCCTTCATCCTCTAAAAGTTTTGCAGCTTTACATCCTTCAACATTACAAGGGATTTTTATTACGAAATTCTCACAAATTTGAGAAATTTTTCTTGCTTCTTTAATCATATCTTCATGATTATCTAAATGAGGATTAATCTCTACTGAGACTGGGAATTTATCTTTTCCTTCTAAATGATTGTCTTTAATCCAATTAGCAATATCAGTGATTGCTGTCAAAAAAGGTTTTCCACTATTCATAATATGACGTGGGTTAGTAGTGACCCCATCAATTTTAAGATATTTATAGGCATAATCAATTTCATCTAATTTTGCACTATCTAAAAAATATTTCATAACTTATTGCTCCTTAATAAACTTTTCAAATAATTTTTGATGCTTTGTTCCTTCTAAATAAAATGCTATTGGTTTTCCAAGAGGAGCATCAACCTCTTGAATTCCACTATTATAATGAATTCCATCAAACAAACCTATCCAATTTCCTTTAGGTAAAAACACTTTTAACTTTTTTACATTTGGTCTTAAGACAGGTGCCACTAAAAGTTCTTCACCAAACATAAATTCTTTTTGTGTCGTATAACATTCTTCCTCATCAAAGTGAAAGAATAAAGGACGATTAACTGGTATTCCTTTTTCATAATATTCTTTTAATACATATCTACGATAAGTTTTTAGTTGATAGAAAATAGAAG
The DNA here is from genome assembly GCA_051891155.1 of Bacilli bacterium. Lineage (GTDB taxonomy): Bacteria > Bacillota_I > Bacilli_A > RFN20 > CAG-449 > UBA3210. The sequence goes on along the minus strand of JBJFEV010000127.1, from coordinate 3,249 downwards.
TGTTTTTACTGAATTCATCAATCACTTTTTCATTATCAAATTGAACATTGCTCTTTGGTCTATTACCTTCATGGCAGCGATAAACAGGTGTAAAAATATTCATTTCCGACCATCTTAAGAATAGTTCTTCATCGCGTTTCATGTGTAAGACTGTAGTATATCCTCCAATATCAGAATGATTAACTCCAACTCCAGAACAACACATTGATAAAGTAGCAGGGATAACACTTCCTAAACCTTGATCGTCAGAATAATCTACATGCTGGTCTCCATTCCACATCGATGTCGTATATTGAATAGTATCTCCATAAGCAGCGCGTGAAAAAATGAATATTTTACCTTCCATTCCCGCTTCTTTAATGGCATCATAATTACATTTAGCCCATAATGTAGGCCATTTATTATGAAGGTTTTCTGCTTCTCCTCCATATACTACCGAATCTGTTGGTAGATATTCGCCAAAATCAGCCATCCATCCCGACAAACCTACTTCAATCATATTCTTTTTTATAATCTCTTTATACCACTGGTATGCTTCAGGGTTTGTTAGATCGACAATTCCGGCAAAGAACGTCGTAGATTTAACTAAATATGGAGTTCCATCTTTCTTTTTTACTAAATAATCATGTTCTTTTGCATAATTATATAAATTAACATCTTGTTTCAAAAAAGTATTGATATATCCTAAAAACTTCACATTATCTTTACTTAGTTCTTCAATTGCTTTGTCTAAATCATGATATAAGGTTGTATCTCTTTCCCAATTCCAATATACTTGCGAGCCGAATTCAGTGATAATTTGTCCCGACCAATCTTGGCACCATATCGCCGCGATTTTAGCGCCTTTTTCTCTCATTGTTCTATACTTTTGCATCATAACAGAAGTACCACCTTGGGTAGCTAGAATTGCTCCTTCACCTACAAAAGAAGGAAGACGTGGTTGAATATTGATCAATTTAGTAACTTGAGAAATTAAATCAAGAGGATTATCACCTATAAGAATAGAGATTTTTTCTGGAACTTGTCTAAATGATAATAACGTTTCTTCCTTTTTAAAACAAATTCTTCCAAAACTATCTTGATGACAATATACATAATAATTTTTACTCGACATAAAGCCAGGTGAAGAAAAATAGGTTTGGTGGTCCTTATAAGGAGCCTTATAAGAAGGATTTACTCCCATAATCTTTTCACGTAAAAACTTCTTTGCTATCTTCATCACTTGTTGATGTTCACTCACCCAAATATCAACATTTTGTCCCTTTAAATCAAAATGGGTATATTGCTCTCCACATCCGTATATATGTTCATCTTCAAATGATTTAAAACGTAAGGTAAAACGATTGAAAATAGGATCAGCCTTAAATTTTAATGTGATTATTTCTTCATTTTCCACCTCAACTGCACATTCAGTTTTATCATCAGAAAAAATATAAGTATTGTTTTCTTTCTTCTTAAATATCAATTTATGTTTATTTTTTGAAGAATCTTTTGTTTTAAATGAACCACGGCTCATTTTATATTTAGCTTTACCTTCAGCAAGAACAATATAGATATCTCCATTTTCTAAAGAAGAGAGGAAGAACTCTTTAAGTTCTTGTTTATTCATCTTCGTTTCCTCTACTTACTTCCTCAGTTTCTTCATTAGCTACAATTGCTTCACTTTCATAAATTGCTCTTTTTTGTTCTTGTAATTCAATAACTCTATTTTTATTTAATGGGTAGATAAACCAAAGTAAAATAAACATCGCTAAAGATAAGACTGCAGGAATGATAATTGATTGATAGTACATGCTTGTTGCTTGCGCTTCAGAAGGTACGAAATTTAGTTCACCATTTTTTCCATATCCTAAAACAATCAATGAAATATTAACAATAATTGCGGCAAGAGTTTGGCCTAACTTTCTCATAAAGATGAAGATAGAATAAGCAGTACCTTCATCGTGTGATTTAGTTCTAACAAAGTAATCATCAATAGCATCGTTAGCAAGCGCCCAAATCATTAAGAAAATAAAGGAATTGCCAACCCCATTTAATAATGAGAATACAAAGAATAAATACATCAAGATATTTCTATCTACTACCGTAATTGGAATAAGTGCTAAAGCACCAAAAGATATCGCAGAGAATAATAATCCGATAGCGCATATTTCTTTTCTGCCAAATTTTTTCACTAGTTTTCCAGCAAAAACCATAACCACCGCGACTGGAAGATATTGACATACTTGAGTAACTGCCGCCATACCACCACTCTTAAAGAATTTCATAAATACATATGAATTATAAGTAGTTTGGAACATTTGTGCCGCTAAAAAGAGCATTCCAACAATAGAGATAATCACAAATGATTTCGTGGAAACAAGATTCTTAATTACTTTTCTAGTATTGCTTCTTTGTCTAGAATCTAATTCGACTACTACTCTTTCTTTTGATATCTTGTTACATAATACAAAAGCTACGATGGAAAGAAGTGCTAATACAGCGACACCAATCAATAAAATATTTGGATTTAAAACTGATTGTGTAGTCCCACTTTCATCTACCACTTTATCATAGCAAAGGAAAGATAAAATCATTGGTCCAAATCCACCAAGAGTAGAACCTACTGAACGGAAAACAGATAATGAATTTCTTTCTTTATCATCGGTAGTAATAACGCTAGCCATTGATCCATATGGAATATTAATGCCAGTATATAACATTCCAAATAGGATATATGAGAATGAAACATAAGCAATTGTTGCTCCCATAGAAAAACCTAGCGATTTAACATTGATAAACATTAAAACAGCAGAAGCAGCTAATGGTAAACATAAATAAATTAACCATCGTTTATATCTAGTTCCTTTTCTTTTACAAGGAGCATTATCTACAATCTTTCCCCATAAGGGATCGTTAACAGCGTCCCAAACACGAGCGATAATCATAATAAGCATTACAATAAGAGGGGTAATACCTAATGATTCAGTATAGAAGACTTGTAAAAAGGAATTAGCTAAGCCAAATACTAATAAGGAACCAACATCGCCTAAAGCATATCCTATTTTATCTTTAGTATTGATTCCATAAGTCTTATTTTTTATTTCTTTATTTTCATCCATATAAGTTCTCCTTTCTATTTTTTTAAGTAACTTAATTATCTAAATTATAATTCGGTGAAAGCGCTTTTACAATAATCTAATTCTTTTTATACTTATTTTAACATTATATTCTAAGAAGTCCCCTACCTTCTGTAAGTAGGGGATGAAT
>JBJFEV010000126.1:0-5505 GCA_051891155.1 Bacilli bacterium | reverse complement strand
CTTTGATATAGATGGATGGAGATTAGACGTGTCTGATGAAGTTAGTCATTCGTTTTGGAAAGAGTTCCGTAAACATGTGAAAGAAATAAAAAAAGATGTGGTGTTGATTGGAGAAAATTGGCATGATGCTAATTCCTTTTTGCATGGTGATGAATTCGATTCAATCATGAATTATGCTTTTTTAAAAGCATTATTAGATTATTTAGCTTTTGATAATTTTGATGCAAAAGCAATGAGTGATAAACTAAATGAATTATTGATGAGAAATACAATTATAGTAAACAAAATGATGCTTAATATGATTGATAGTCACGATACTTTACGCTTTTTTACTGAAGTTAACAGAAATTTAAACAAATATTTTATCGCTTTAGCAATATTATTTTTCTATGAAGGTGTTCCATGTTTATATTATGGTGATGAAAATATGATGGAGGGAGGATATGATCCTGATTCTCGTAGATGTTTTGTAGAAAGCGAACACAATCAAGCTTATGAACTTATTAAAGAATTAGCATCACTTCGTAAACAAAGGGATTTTTATGATAGTGACCTATATATAAGTTATGAAGAAAATCTATTATTATTAGAACGTCGTAATAATAAATGTATTTATCGTTTAATATGCAATATTGCAAGTAAGAAATTATATGATGCTTCAGAAATTTTACTAAGTCATAATTATCAAAACAAAGTGATGGAACAATATAGTTTTGTAATTGAAAGGAGAAAAAATGAAGCGTAATCTTATAGCTCTAACAATTCATAGCATTATCGTATGTAGTTTATTGATTATTTTTGGAATACTATCACTAGTTGATAAAGATTCTAGTGAAAATCAAAATAAGTTCAATGGTCAAATAGAGCACAATGTAACTCTTAGGATATTAGAAAATGACACAGCTAAAGAAACAGGATATCTTAAAGAATTGCTTGATGCTTTTAATAATGCTTATGCTGAATATGGAATTGTAGCTGTTGATGCCAATATGGATCAGTATACTGATCTTGAAACTGGTGGGCCATATGGATATGGACCAGATGTATTATATCAAGCAAATGATTCGATAATGAAATATGTTAACGGAAGACATATTTTACCTCTTCCCATTGAAAGTTTAGATTGTTATGAAAAAACAAGTCAAAAAGCTTTTGATGCATATAAATATCAAGTTGATGGCATTACTTATTACTTTGGCGTACCCGTTAATATTCAACAACCTCTATTATTCTATCGAAAAGATTTACTACCAAATGATTGGCAAACTAATTGGGATAATGACCACAATAATGTTCCTGATATGGTGGAATATTGGTCAAGTTTATATCTATATTCTAAAGAGATTGTTGAATCATCATCTCATCAAAAGTTTGGTTATATGAAGTCACTTAATGATGGATATTTTGCATCAGGATATTTCTTTTCATATGGTGGATATGTCTTTGGAGGAGAGAACAATAATGATGTAAGTGATATTGGCTTTTCTAAAAATGATAGTTATTTGGGAGCAAAGATTATTCGTGATCTAGCTTCAGTAATGAACTTAGAATGTACTGAAGATACCATTACTAGAAATTCATATTCACGTATGGCGCAAGGAACTTATTTTGCAACCATGACTACTCCTGATGTATATTCTTTGTTTGTGAAAGAGTTGACTAATCAATACATAAAAGAAGGTTATAGTGAAACTCAAGCAAAATCTATGGCTTTAGAAAATATTGTTATGAAAGATGTCCCATTATTGCCAGTTAGTGGTGATTTAAATGATACAACTGGTGAGACAATGAAAATGAAGGTGATGGGAGGCGTAAATGGTTATGCAATTAGTTCATATACCAAAGCTCCTAATGCTGCTTTGGAATTTGTAAAGTTTGCAACTAGTTATGAAATGATTAAGAAAAGATGCGAGATGTTGTCAATATCGCCTGCTAGAAGTGATGTTTCTAGCGAAGTTGGGGGTTTAAACAACATGATTTATGAGAATTTAAATAATGGGGACATTTACGTAATGCCTAGTGTGCGTGAACTTTCCCAAGTGTGGACACCACTACAAACTTTCTGTGCACAACTTGCTGATGATGTTTTAAACAATAAAAATAAATATACAACTATTGAAGCATTAAAAGAAGGATTGGCAAATGTTGATAAGCAAATATATGATGCTATTCACACTTTAAATAATTAGGAAGGGGAAAAATATGATGTTTAAAGAAAAACTAAAACATTCTATTGAAACTATTTGTTCTTTCTTTAGAGAAAAAATATCATATGCTAAAGAGATATTATTTGAAGGAGATTCAAAAGTTACCGCTTCATTCTTTGTTATGGGATTAGGACAAATTCTTAATAAACAGTGGTTTAAAGGATTTTTATATTTAGCAATTCAAATTCTATTTATTTTATATTTCATCTTAACAGGAGCAAAAGATTTATTTGGTTTTTTCACTTTAGGGCAACAAGAAAGCAATGAATGGTATGGTATTGAAGGAGATAATTCCATTGTAATGTTAATTATGGGAATACTTTCTATTTTTATTATTATTTTCTATATTGTCGTATATTTAAATAATATTAGAGATTGCTATCGCACTCAATGTGCATATGATACGTTCAAAAAAGTAAATAATTTTAAAGATGACGTTAATACTTTATTTGATAAATCTTTTTATAAAACAGCTTTAACTTTACCAGTTATTGGAGTCATGGTCTTCAGTATTCTACCAATTGTGTTTATGATTCTTATCGCTTTCACAAACTATGGAGGTGATATTGTTCCTCCTGCTTTGGTAGATTGGGTGGGATTTAACAATTTTAGTAAAATCTTGTCATTAGGTCAATTCGCTCCAACATTTTTTAAAATCTTTGGATGGAATATGTTGTGGGCAGTGATGTCTACAGCACTCAATTATTTTGCAGGATTAGGTTTGGCACTTTTGCTTAATAAGAAATGTGTCAAAGGAAAAGTGATATGGCGAGCTTTTCCAATTCTTGCTTATGCTATTCCTGGATTTATAACTTTACTAGGATTTAAATTTATGTTTTCTTATGGAGGACCAATTAACTATTATATTTCGCTATTAGGAGGAGAAAAAATAGGATTTTTAGGGTTGAACTCTAAATGGGTAGCTCGTTTCATTGGGTTAGGTGTGAATGCTTGGATTAGCGTTCCTTCAACAATGTTATTAGCAACCGGAATTTTGTCAAACATCAATGGAAGTTTATATGAGGCTGCAAGAGTTGATGGAGCAAGTAGTTTTAAACAGTTCACAAAGATCACTCTTCCTTATGTTATTTTTGCAACTACTCCAGTTTTGATATCTCAATTTATTGGTAATTTCAATAATTTTGGTATTTTCTACTTTTTAAGAGGAGGATTATATACCGATGGTTATTTTCTTGCTTCTGATACCGATTTATTAATAAATTGGCTGTACAATATGTCAATCGATAATAACTATTATTCAGTAGGAGCAGCGATAAGTTTAGTAATTTTCATAATTACTTCAATTATTTCATTAACAGTTTATGTCTTATCGCCATCTTATAGACAGGAGGAAACCTTCAGATGAGTAAAAAAAGGAAAAGGAATTTACATCGAATTAGAAAAGTTTTGGATGTTTCTTTAACTTATCTCTTATTAATTATTGTCGCTTTTATCTTTTTCTTTCCATGCTTATGGTTGATTCTTGCATCGTTTTCAAAATCTGGTTCCATTTATTCTTTTGATGGATTTTTTCCGAAAGAATATGGATTTGATGCTTTTAAAACATTATTCACTGATACGGTGATGTATAACTATCGAAGATGGTTTTTAAATACTTTATTTATTGCTTCATTAAGTTGCATATTTGGAACATTACTTACCATTTTAACTGCATATTGTATGTCAAGATTTAGATTCAAATCTCGAAAAGCCTTAATGAAAGCAACTCTTGTTTTAGGAATGTTTCCATCATTTATGGGAACCATTGCAGTATACCTAATCATGACACAATTTCATTTAGTTAATCAAATGTGGGGGTTAATATTGATTTATTCTGCACAAGCCCCAATGGGATATATGGTCCAAAAAGGTTTTTTTGATACCATACCCTATTCTATTGATGAAGCGGCTCGCATTGATGGAGCTACAAATTTTCAAATTTTTCAAAAGTTTATATTGCCAATGTCAAAACCAATGCTCGTTTATACCGCTCTAACATCATTCACATGGCCTTGGAGTGACTTCATTTTACCAAAGATGCTATTACAAGATAAAAATTTATATACGGTTGCAGTTGGCTTAATGTCTTTAGGTGAAACTGAATTTGCAAGATTTGCAGCGGGATCAATCATAATTGCTATTCCGATAATAATATTATATTTCTGTCTTGTGAAGTACATGATTAATGGTATGTCAGCTGGAGCAGTAAAAGAATAAAGGAGAACGAATATGGCTAATTTAAGTTTAAAACATATATACAAAGTATATCCAAATGGTACAAAAGCTGTAAATGATTTCAACATGGAAATTAAAGACAAGGAATTTATTGTTTTTGTTGGACCTAGTGGTTGTGGAAAGTCAACTACTTTACGAATGATTGCTGGACTTGAAAAAATTACTTATGGTGAACTTACAATTGATGATGAAGTGGTTAATTCTTTAGAGCCTAAAGAACGTGATATTGCTATGGTTTTTCAAAATTATGCACTATATCCTCATATGTCTATTTTTGAAAATATTGCTTTTGGGTTGAGAACTAGAAAAATAGATAAAAAAATAATCAATCAAAAAGTTAATGAAGCAGCTAATATTTTAGGTATTAGTGATTATTTGAATAAAAAACCTAAAGAAATGTCTGGAGGTCAACGACAAAGAGTAGCTTTAGGACGTGCTATAGTTAGAGAACCAAAGGTTATGCTTCTTGATGAGCCATTATCAAATTTGGATGCAAAACTTCGTACACAAATGCGTTCAGAAATTGTTAAACTTCACAAAAAACTAAATACTACATTTATTTACGTTACTCATGATCAAGTTGAAGCGATGACAATGGGAACAAGAATTGTAGTTATGAAAGATGGTTATATAAAACAGATTGATAGTCCTAAGAATTTATATCGATACCCTGCTAATTTATTTGTAGCATCTTTTATTGGTTCTCCGCAAATGAACTTTTTTAGAGTTTTATTGAAAAAAGAAAATAATGATGTTGAGATCAAATTTTTAGATGTTGAAACAAAAATAATTATTCCTTTTTCAAAGTTAGTAAAGATTCAACCAACATTCTTAACTGGAACAAAAGAAGTAATACTAGGAATTCGTAGTGAAAATATTTCTTTATCAAAAACAAATAACAGTATCAAAATGAAAGTGTCTCATTTTGAAGAGTTGGGAAATGAAACATTAATCTATGGAGATATAGACTTAAATAACGATTCTATTGGTGATAGCCCTACTAAAGTTATTATAAAGATTCCTGGATTTATGGAAGTGGAAGCAAATAGTATTATTGATATTA
>JBJFEV010000125.1:0-5513 GCA_051891155.1 Bacilli bacterium | reverse complement strand
TGGTATAGAAACATGTGTTAATAGTGGTAGTGATTATACATCGACTTTGTTTAAAACTGCAGAATTAGTTTCTGAATTATTGATCAAATATAACCTGAGTATTAATGATGTGAAAAAGCATTATGACTTTAGTGGTAAAATTTGCCCTAAAGCATTAATTAACAGTGGTAACTGGGAAGAATTTATTAAACTAGTTGAAATATGTTATTATTATAAAACAAGACTTTTTGATGTTTTACTTGAGTTTGAATGTATAACAGCTAATATAGATAGTTTAGGGCGTATTAATAAAAATGTTATGAGTGGAGATTATGTGAAATACAATGTGAGAGCTAGTTATCAAGGCAAAAATATTGTGATTTCGTATGAATCACTGATTAAATAAAATTATGAAACGATTAAGAAATCGTTTCATTTTTATTTTTATTCTTTTATTTTCATATAAAAGGTGATATAATAAAAGACAAAAGAAAAGGAGAGAAAAATATGGCTGTTAAATTTGAAATGAAAGAAGAACAAGTCAACAAACTTAAATCATTAATAGCTGAGCACAAGAAAAAACCCGGTCCATTAATGCCAACTTTGCATGATGCTCAAAATATTTTTGGTTGTATTCCAATCCCAGTTCAAAAGTTAATCGCTGAAGAATTAGGCGAAAGCGTAGCAAAAATTAACGGAGTTGTTACATTCTATTCTCGTTTTTCAGTTGAACCTAAAGGAGAACATGTAATTGGTGTATGTTTAGGTACAGCGTGCTACGTTAGAGGTTCACAAGATATCATCAATGCAATTAGTGAAACTTTAAAAATTCAACCAGGACAAACAACAGAGGATGGAAAGTTTACACTTGAAGCTACAAGATGTATCGGCGCTTGTGGATTAGCCCCTGTATTTACGATTGATGAAAAAGTATATGGAAGTAGTAATCCAACAATCGCAAGAAACGCAATTAAAGAAATATTAGGTAATTAATATGAAACTTCAAGAATTGGTGGAACTATTGAATGCTAAGGTTTATACAAATAATTATGAACCAGAACGCGAAATAGAATATGCATTTAGTTGTGATTTGATGAGTGATGCTTTAATGTTACTACGCAATGTTCCCTTTGATTTCACTGAAAAAGGAGTATTAGTAACAGGGCTTGTAACTACTCAAGGTGTTAGAACAGCAGAAATGTTGGACTTAGAAATACTTTTATTAGTTCGTGGAAAAAAGCCAAATGAAGCTGTTATTGAAGCTGCAGAACAGTCAAACATAATATTACTATCAACTGAATATACAATGTTCTCATCAAATGGAAGAATGTTTAATGCAGGAATTAAAGGAATAAGTGAACTATAAATGGAAGTAAATAGAATAGATATACTACCAATGAATCTTGAGTCTGCAGGTAACATCTCAAGTTTAATAAAAAGGACTCTTATTAATCTAAGAGTAGATAAGAGCATTATTAGAAGAGTATCTATTGCTACATATGAAGCTGAAATTAACGTGGTTATACATTCTAATGGAGGATTCTGCGAATTTGGAATAGACAATAATAAATTATTAATTACATTCAAAGACACAGGACCAGGAATTAAAAATATTGATCAAGCGATGCAAGAAGGTTTTTCTACTGCCTCTCAAAGAGCTCGAGATAATGGGTTCGGAGCTGGAATGGGACTCCCAAATATTAAAAGATCATGTGATGAATTTGATATTTCTTCATCTGAACAAGGAACTACTTTAAATCTAGTGTTTTATTTAGGTGAAATATGAGAGTAGAAGATTTACTAAAAATTGAAGGAATCAAACTAGTTAATGATGTTTCAAAATTATCAACAGAAATAAATAATATTTACATATCTGATTTGTTAAGTTGGGTTATGGGACATGTTAGAGAAGAAGGAGTATGTTTTCTTACTATTTTAAATAGTATAAATATTGTTGCTGTGGCGTCTTTATTAGAAATGTCGGCTGTTGTTTTTTGCGAAGGAGTAATTCCGTCAAAAGAAGTGATAGACAAAGCAACAGAAGAAAAAATTCCATTGTTCTCTACTAAATTATCTACTGCACAATTAGCTAAGGAAATATATAAATATGAAAATATATTATGATCTTCATATTCATTCGATATTATCAGCTTGTGGAGATATATTAAATACACCTAATAATATATTGAATATGTGCATGTTGAAGGAATTGGATATGATCAGTATTACTGATCATAACTCTTTAAAACAGTATGAAACATTAGACAAATTAAAAGATAGTTATGATTTTTTGTTGATATATGGCGTAGAAGTAACAGTTAGTGAAGGATTTCATGTACTAGCTTATTTTGAAAGATATGAGCAAGCTATGGAATTTAATGATTATATTAAAAATCATAGTAATACAAAAATAATGAATATCGATGATATAATGCAAGAACAGATAATATGTGATATTTACGATCAGCAGGTAGAAAAAATAGATTATAAATTAAATCAAAAAATTGATCAAAATTTTGATGACGTGTGTAAGAAAATACGAAGTTTAGATGGCTTAATTGTAATAGCTCATATTAATCGTTCACATACAGGAATATTAGATTATTATCAAGATTTTTCAATGTTTGATTTTGATGGTGTGGAAATATATTCTAGCCATTATAATGATTTGGATGAAAAACAAAAAGTTACAAGAGAACTTTTAGACACTTACCCTTATTTGTGTAATTATCGTATAATGTATAACTCTGATAGTCACGATTTAGAAAATATCAGTGAAAAAATTAATTATATAGAGTTAAAAGAAAAAACATTTAATGGTTTTAAGGAATGGCTAAAAAATGAATGAGTTATCTTTGTATTTATTAGATATTACCCAAAATTCAATTAAAGCTCAAGCTAAAGTTGTACAAATAAATATCGAAGAAAATCTAAATAAAAATTTATTGAGTATAGATATTGTTGATGATGGCTGTGGTATGAGCAAAGAAGTGGTAAGCAAGGTTAGTGATCCCTTTTATACAACAAGGACTACTAGAAAAGTTGGTTTAGGAATTCCTTTGTTGAAGGAATTATGTGAATTATGTTGTGGAACATTTAGCATTGAATCGGAAGTAAATAAAGGAACAACGTTAAAATGTACATTTGTATATGATAATATTGATCTCCCTCCTTTTGGGGATTTACCGGAAACAATTTATACTTTAGCAATCAATGAAGAAAATGTTGAAATAATATATAATCATAGGTACGTTGATAAAGAGGGAAATGTGAAAGAATTTTGCTTTAATACAATTGAAATAAAGCAAATATTAGATGGAGTTTCATTGAAAGAATATGACGTAATGGTATGGATAAAATCATATATTACAGAGTTTTTAGAAACTATAAGGTCTTAAGGAGAAAATGATGAAATCTTTAGAAGAATTGAAAAGAATTAGAGAAGAAGCAGCCAAGAAAATTAATATGCGTAATCAAATTGATGGTTATCGTGTAGTAGTTGGAATGGCAACATGCGGAATTGCAGCTGGAGCAAGACCAGTATTAAACGCCTTAGTTGAAGAGGTTGCAAAGCGTGATTTGAGAAATGTTACAGTTACTCAAGTAGGATGCATTGGTAAATGCTCACTTGAACCAATTGTAGAGGTGTTTGATGCAAACGGTGGAAGATATACTTATTGTAAAGTTACTGCAAATGATGCAAGTAAAATTATTGAACAACATATTATAAATGGTACTCCTGTTGAAAGTATGTTGATTTCAAATTACGAGAAATAGGAGGAGAATAAATGGCAATTAGAGCTCAAATAGTTGTTTGTGGTGGAACTGGATGTATGTCTAGTAACTCCAAAGCAATTAAAGAAGAATTTGAACTTCAATTGAAGGAATACGGACTTGAAAACGAAGTTGAGGTATTCCAAAGTGGATGCTTTGGTCTTTGCGAAAAAGGGCCAGTAGTAGTTGTATATCCTGATGCAACATTCTATGCTCATATGACTGTAAAAGATGTAAAAGAAGTTGTTTCTGAACATTTATTAAAGGGTCGTATTTATACTAAAAAAGCATATACTGAAATGACTGAAGAGGATAGTAAAAAAGTAAAAACATTTAGAGAAATGCGCTTTTATGCTAGACAAGAAAGAGTTGTATTACGTAACTGTGGTATTATCAACCCAATGAATATTGATGAGTATATCGGACGTGATGGATATCTTGCTCTAGGAAAAGTATTAACTGAAATGACTCCTGAAGAAGTAATCGAAGAAGTTAAAAAATCTGGATTGCGTGGCCGTGGAGGAGGAGGATTCCCTACTGGTTTAAAATGGAGTTTAGCAGCAAAACATAAAGGTGTAGATAAATACATTATTTGTAATGCCGATGAAGGTGATCCAGGTGCATTTATGGATAGAGCAGTACTTGAAGGTGACCCTCATTCTGTAATCGAAGCTATGGCTATTGGTGGATATGCTATTGGTGCTAGCCAAGGTTATGTTTATATTAGAGCTGAATATCCATTAGCTGTTGAAAGATTACAATGGGCAATTAATCAAGCTTATGAATATGGATTATTAGGTAAAAATATTCTAGGTACCGATTTTAATTTTGATTTAGAACTTCGCTTAGGAGCTGGAGCTTTCGTATGTGGTGAGGAAACTGCATTAATGGCTTCTATTGAAGGGGAAAGAGGTATGGCAAGAAATAAACCACCATTCCCAGCAGATTGTGGATTATGGGGTAAATCAACAATTATTAATAATGTTGAAACGTATGCTAATATCGCACAAATTATCTTAAAAGGTGCTGATTGGTTTGCATCATTTGGAACTGAAAAATCTAAAGGAACAAAAGTATTTGCCCTTGGTGGAAAAATCAATAACACAGGACTTGTTGAAATCCCAATGGGAACAACTTTACGTCAAGTTATTTATGATATTGGTGGAGGAATTCCCAAAGGAAAAGCTTTCAAGGCTGTTCAAACCGGTGGACCTAGTGGAGGTTGCTTAACTGCTAAACACTTAGATACTCCAATTGATTATGATAATCTTGTTGCTTTAGGATCTATGATGGGTTCAGGTGGTATGATTGTTATGGACGAAGATAACTGTATGGTTGACGTTGCTAGATTCTACTTAGACTTTACAGTTGACGAATCTTGTGGAAAATGTACTCCTTGCCGTGAAGGAACTAAGAGAATGCTTGAAATTCTTGAAAAGATTACTAGAGGTGAAGGAACAATGGAAGACCTTACAACTCTTGAAGAATTAGCTTATTCCATTAAAGATTCTGCTCTATGTGGATTAGGACAAACTGCTCCAAACCCTGTACTATCAACATTACATAATTTCTATGATGAATATGTAGCACATGTTGTTGATAAGAGATGCCCAGCTGGTGTATGTAAATCATTAATTAAATATCATATTACTGATAAATGTATCGGTTGTGGTAAATGTGCAAGAAACTGTTCTGTACATGCTATTTCAGGTGAAATTAAAAAAGTACATAAAATTGACACTGCTGTTTGTATTAAGTGT
>JBJFEV010000124.1:0-5524 GCA_051891155.1 Bacilli bacterium | reverse complement strand
ATGTTAATATTCCAACAGATTCCCATATTGCCGCTGTATTAACACCGCATGCTTGTAATACAAGGAAAATTAATGTTATAGCTGAACCATATTTAACAATTCCATCTAATAATGTGAACATCGTTTTTGCTTTATTGCTCTTAAGCATCATTTTTCTAAATAGCAATCTTAATAATTTAGTTAATCCGACAACGATTACAATAACTAAAATACAATGTAGAACAGTCTTTTTATGTTGATTCCACGCTGCTGGTAATGTCGTCACATCCCAAATATTTTCCTTGGTCCATAAAGCAAATCCAGAATTTGGTGCTGCTAGTTCAAATATAATTCCTAAAAGGAAAATAAATAGAACTAAAGCGATAAGAACAATGCTTACGATGGACCAAATCTTTTTTACAGTTTTTACATCTAATTTTTTCTTTTCCATATTGCGTCCTCCTTTTATGTAATAGCAAGTGGTAATGAATATTCTTTGAATCTATTTCCTTTCACCGTAATATTAGCGCTTATTTCTTCATAAGTATTGCTAAATTCAGCGAAATAAATATTTATTGATGAAATATCTTGTTCACTAATAGTTAGTGAAGGTGCTGTATCGGTCATTCCCGTATATGAAGTAAACTCATACATAACTCCATTTACTTCTATACAATTATCTAAATATCCAATAGAACTGATATTTAGAGTTATAGTAGTCTCTCCATCTGCGTTTGTTATGGAAGCTTCACCAACTGATGAACTTACATTTATCGTTCCAGATGGTAACTCTTTGTACATAACATAACGAACATTCTCATTATCAAAATAGATAAAGTAAGTAAATATATATTGCAAAGATGGAATATCTTCCACAATAGAATATCCATCTGTATCAAATGAATCGAAACCATATTCATAAATGGTCTTTCCATTTTCATCATCGTAGGAACTATTGAAGATGAATGAGTTCAAGCTGAAACGACTATCATCGCATGAGAAACTTGTTTTACGATAAACATTAATTGTTCCATCATCATTATAAGTGATAAGTGATGCGCCCGGATTAACCAATTCAGAAGTATATGTTGTCGAACTCAAAACGCTTTGAGCATCAGTCGCAGAGATATGAATTAACTTAGCCTCTAATGCTAGATTTGAATTTTCATCGAGAGGTTGAATAGATAAATTGATATCACTAGATAGATCGATAGTATCAAAATAATATGAAGAATTTAAGTCAGTTGTAATATCGATTCCATTAGTTTCATCTTTAATTGAAATAGAATATGTTCTTGGTAACACATAATCAAAATATAAATCGATAGGTAAAGTAGTCGAAGCTGAATAAACATCAGCAAAGACATTAGTAACTTCAAATTCATAACTCATCTGATAAGAATTTTCTATGCTAGATAAAGTATGTGAATCACCATCATTTTGATTATCCTTAAATGTCAACTTAAGAGTAATTCCAACTTCCCCTAAATCACCGCTGATGTGATCTAGAACGATATTACCAGTCTTAGTTGGACTTAAGATATTTTTAGTGTAATCTGATGAACCATCATTAACAATCAAGTCAATACTTTCAATAGTGTATGAATCTACAATAGAGATATTATATCCTATAGTAAAGTAATCGTCATCAAATCCTAAAACAGAATCTAATTCTATGGAAGGTAAACAGAATTCTTTATCACTTTGATATACATATGAATCATATGTGACATCTTGATCACTAAAGTGACCAATATCGTAATAAATAAAGTTGATTGAGTCTAAAGAAGAAACATCATCTATAGTAATAACTGCTTTACTAGTACCTTGATAATAACCGCACACTTCGAAAGACGAATTCACTATTTCTAATCGATATTCAAAGATATTGGAAGAACTAGTAAATGATGGTTCGACTTCGATATTAATGTAATCACTATAGTATGTAATTGTAGCATCTAATGGTTCGACTTTTGTATAGGTCGCTTGATATGTTTGCGATGCCGAATAAGTGATGGTATCACTTGTGTACAATGTTACTTCTTGATTATTAGAATCCTTCATATATATCACATATTGATATTCTACTACGCCATAGTAAGCATCCACGACAAATTGATATATTTCGCCTTCAATCAATAGAGAAGATTCCAAATCCACAGAAGATTGTTCATCCTCTAAATTCAAAGTTAATGTTACTCGTACTAATAGACTATATGAATCATCGTAATAAGCCATTTCGCCAAGGGAAATTATCTCAGAAGCAGTACTGACATCTATTTGACTATCATCAACAATTTGAATGATATTAAATCCATATTTACCACCATCGCATCGATGAGAATTAAAGATAATTTCTTCTCCATCGTAATGACCAATATCGTAATAAATAAAGTTGATTTCATCTAAAGAAGCAACATCAGTTATATTGAAGGAAGCTGTTGCTTTTCCTTGATAAGAAGCACATACTTGAGAAGTTGAATCAACTACATCTAATCGATATTCAAAATTATCTTGTTCACTGGCAAAGTTTGGATCAACAATAATTTCAACATGATCGCTATAATAAGTTATCGTAGCGGACATTGGATCTACTTGTGTATAAGTTGCTTGATATTCTTGTGAAACATTATAAGCAATATTATCACTTGAATATAACACTACTTCGTTTCCATTACTATCTAATATGTAAATATCGTATTGATATGATACTGTTCCATAAACACTATCTACGCTCAAGATATACATATTTCCATCCATCAGTAGGGTTGCTTCTTTATTGTAAGACACTAATTCAGCATCTATTTCCACGAAAAGAGTTACATTACATAAGAAATCATAAGATTCATCAACATAGTTCACTTCTCCAAGAGCAACAATTTCAGAGTTTGAACTTTCATCTATCTGACTACCATCAACAATTTGAATGATATTAAATCCGAATTTACCACCTTTAAGAATCAACGAATTATATGTCACATCTAAAGAACCAAAATGACCAATATCATAATAAATAAAGTTGATTTCATCTAAAGAAGCAATATCAGTAATGGTTAATGAAGCTTCTCCTCTTCCTTGATAAGAAGCGCATACTTGAGAAGTTGAATTTACTATTTCTAATCGATATTCGAAATTAGAGAATTCGCTGCTAAAGGAAGGATTAACACTAATATCGACACGATCACTATAATAAGTGATAGTAGCGTCTTTTGGTTCAACTTTAGTATAGGTTGCTTGATAATCTTGAGAAGCAGTATAGGTGATACTAGAACTTGAATATAAAATTATTTCATTTTCATTTTCATCTAGCGCATATATAACATATTGATATTTCTTGACCCCATAAGGTGCATCTACTAATACAGTGTAAGAAGAACCATTTAATTGTAATGAGGCATCAATGTTTTGTGCTAAGACTTCATCATTTTCATCAAATAAAGTAACTCGACACATAACATCATATAATAAGTTATTTGTATTATATTCACCCTTTAATTTAATTTGTGAAGGGGTACTTAAATCTAATTCAGAATCAGGAACAACTTCGAATGCAGGATAATCACTAACTTCCCAATTAGAAGGATAATCTATTTCGATATGTTGGGAAAAGAGGATATCGCGAGATGATGTTCCATCAACCTTATCGCCAACCATATACATATATACATCTTTATAACGTATATTAGATACTTGGTTTTGGAAGAAATTATTTTCATCGATCGCATCGTATATGCTGATATAGTTCAACATACTAGACACGTTTTCTACTGCTTCATAAGTTAAATATAACGACACATTTTCATATTGTTTTTCATAATCGGAAAGATATAAAGAAAATGAATATGTAGCGCTTCGAGAAGCCTCATCAAATACAATGGAGCAATTGCGTTCATCATACACACCAACAACTTCAATATTGCTAGAAGTTTTAAATGAATCAGAATAAACAGAAGATGAACCTCCCAGTTTAAGATCAGGACAATCAATCGAATACTTATATGACATATTAGGTTCTAATCCTGTAATCAAGTATTTTTGCTTTCCATTTTGAAGTTTGATCGATTGATTATTTTCTATATTAATATAGTAATTTTCTGTCTCTATTGAATTATTAACTACATTAGCTTCCTTTATCTTATTCGCATCAATTGTCAAAATCACGTAATCTGAGCCATTAGTAGATTCAATATATGGTTTAAGATCAATCAGTACTCCTCCCATGATAACCACTGCGGCCACTGAAGCGACAGCGACAGTTGCAACACTAGCGGAAGAAGCACCAGCTGAAGCGATGCCTGAGCTGGAAGTAGAACCGATTGAAGATGCAGTTGAAGAAGCGCTTGAAGTAGTAGAAGCAGAAGAGGTAGTTGAAGACAACGAGGATTCTTGAGAAGAAGAATTCATCTCTTCTAATCTTCTATTAACTTTGTCTAAAGTGTCATCTTTTTCTTCTTTATTACTATTATTATTTTTCTTATTTTCGGTAGAGGAAAACGTCTCTGAAAAAGATATCACTTCTTCAGGGGAAGGCGAATTTTCAAATGAGTAGTATTGTTCAGCTTTAAAAACTTTGAACTCGGAAAATTTATTTTCTAATTTTGAATTATAATATTCTCCTTCATCAACTTTTTTCATAACATTTCCCTTCTTTACTTGGAAATTATAACAAAAATAATATTAAATTAAAAAGAAAAAAATACAAAATATATG
The DNA here is from genome assembly GCA_051891155.1 of Bacilli bacterium. Lineage (GTDB taxonomy): Bacteria > Bacillota_I > Bacilli_A > RFN20 > CAG-449 > UBA3210. Next base: position 835 of record JBJFEV010000124.1, on the reverse strand, counting down.
AATATATTTTATTTTTCGACTTTATGTTCCTTTTATTTTTTCAAAATAAACATTCTACGAGGGTATTTTCTTTCTCTTTCAGAAAGAGAAAATTCTACATATTCCACGAAAGAAAAATAGGTAGAAAAAAGATTAATCCATTCATCTTTACTTTTGATATTTCCTCTTAATATTCCATCTTTATACAAATGATTATTTTCCATAACATAACCATTATTATGTAATAATTCCATCGGGAAATCTGGATTGATGCTCACAAGAAATAAACCATCTTCTTTTAAGGATTTTTTCACCTTGCTTAAGATATTTACAATCACATCATCATTTAAAACGTCGATAACATTAAAGCTTACAGCCACATTGAAATAATCTTGATATTCATCTAATAAATTTTCATTCCCATTTCGAAAAGAAATATTGTTAAATCCATTTATTTCTTTCATTCTTGTTAAATAACTAATCGCGTTTTGAGAAGTATCAACCCCGACAATTTCGCTATTCTTTTTTCGAAATAATAGTTCGAAACTAGCCCATCCAGAACCACAGCCAAAATCTAATATTTTCGTATCATCTTTAATGTATTTATCGATAATATTATCAAATGATTCTTCCTTGATAAATCTTCCTTCTATTATTCCTTCTTCCAAGCCTTTAAATGCTTCGTTCCAAAACTCAATCAATTTACTATTTTCATTTATCATGTTTTTCTCCTTCATAATAATCCAATTTTCTTAAAAAATGGTATATTATATAAATGAAGATGTAAATAAAAATTTTACTTTATTTTTTTACTTTACATTATGATAAACAGAAAATAAATAGGTGAATTTTATGA
>JBJFEV010000123.1:0-5528 GCA_051891155.1 Bacilli bacterium | reverse complement strand
GTAAGGAATATATAATTTTTGGAATAACCAATCTTTTTTCTCTTTTATTGCTTTATATACAATTTCATCATTTAACGAATGCAAATTATAAAAATTCTCGATATATTTATTCATAACTTTTCCTCATATTTAAACTATAAACCACTATCTATAAAAATGAAATATTTTTTATTTAATGAGCATTTTTTTATTATATTCATATTTTAGATTAGGTGATTATTATGAAAAAACTTCTTCAAATATCTTCTTTAAGCAAAACATACTTTACTAAAAAAAAGGATGTCGAGGTATTAAAAGATGTTTCTTTAGAAGTTTATGATAATGAAATTGTTTCTATACTAGGCCCATCAGGTTGCGGTAAATCGACATTACTTAACATCATTTCTTCTTTAGATGAAGATTATGTTGGTCAAGTGAATTGTTCTTCAAAACTCGGATATATGTTTCAAAATGATACATTGTTAGAATATCTCAACATTTTTGATAATATCATTTTAGGTTTAGAAATTAAAAAGATTAAAACGGAAGAAAATATTGCATATGCCACAATGCTATGCCAAAAATATGGGTTAGAAAAATTCTTATATCTTTATCCTTCATCTCTATCGGGTGGCATGCGACAACGAGTATCGTTAATTAGGACGCTAGTGCTTAAACCTGATTTACTTTTGCTCGACGAGCCTTTTTCTCGTCTTGATGCCCAAACGCGTTTATTAATTCAAGATGATGTTTATTCAATAATAAAAAAAGAAGGCATAAGCGCTCTGATTGTCACCCATGATATCGAAGAAGCAATCGCTTTATCAAATCGTATTTTAATTATGTCTTGCCTTCCTTCTTTTATTACTAAAGAAATTAAAATACCTTTAAGTGGCACTCCGATTGAAAGAAGAAAGGAAAAGGAATTCTCCTCTTTATTTTCATACGCTCTTGCCCAAATAACATCTTCTCATCACATATAAAAAAATTAATAATGATAAAAAAAATGCAAGCATTTGCTTGCATTAATTACCACTTGATTCATAACAATATAATCCAAGATTAAATAATTTTACTCCAATAAAATTAAATAATATACTTATAGCGCATATTACCGCTATCAAGATGTAGACATTTTGGAATATATCCACATAACCAAAGATAATATATTGTGTCGGTAATGTCATAATCAATCCAAAAGGAATTACAAATAATAGCATATACTTAATTGGAGTTGCTTTATTATAGATACTTAAAGGATACTTAGCATAATCGGAAAAATTGTAAACTCCTGACATTACTTGACCTGATCTTTTCGTCCATAAAGCGATGGATGATGTAATCAACTTTAATCCTGTAATTACCGCTGAACCAAAAGTTAAACTTATCACCATCAACAATACTTTTTCAAAATTCCATACAATACCAATCTTTATGCCACAAAAGATTGTTAATGCTAGGCCTAAAATTGTTTCTCCTAGCGCCTCAAATTGAATAGTTTCAGCAATCACTTGAAATAAAGGATTGACTGGTCGAATAAGATGTTTATCTAATTCCCCGCGTGGAATATACCAATAGCCTATAAACCATAAAGCATCAGTGAAAAAATGATCGACGCTCTTTACTAACATGACCATACCATATAGGAAGCCAAGATTATACATATCCCATCCATCTAAAGCGTTAATACTTTGAACAATTACCATCAAAGAAAATAAAGCACAAGCATTATTTACTAGAAATGAAGCGATGCCAATAAGAGCATCTTTTTTATATTCAAGACGAGCTTGTATCGCTCTTTTTACATAAACAAAATACAAATGAATATATCTTTTCATATTATCCTCCTTGAATAATGACTTTCTTAATCGCGTTGCTATAAAGAAGATGACCAATCAATTCAAATACTAATAACCAACATAGAGCAATCAATAATGAATTGACACTGGTCATATAGTCAATTTTCCCCATCAATATATATGTTGGATATTGAGCCATATAGACAAATGGTGAATAATCTAAAACCATACCGATACTTCTTACTACTCCCCAAGAAGAATTCTTCATAAAAGTCATAGGAATCAATGTGCCGGACAAAAAGTTTTGAATTCCATTTTTGATATTGAATAGTCCAAAAGAAGCTAATGTGTAAAAAGAGAATATGCCAAAGATGTAATTAAATGAATCAGTCAATAAGCACGCTATTATCTCTGAAACAAAGAATAAACCACATCTTATTAAAAGATTTCCTACACCTAAAAAAGGGATAAATCCACATAGCGATAATACTAAATAAGATATGATTAACAATGGTAATCCCATCAATAAATTGATGGAAACTAAAGTACCAAGAGAAGAAAAGATAAATCTAATGCGATAAGAAATTGGTTTTATGAGTTGCATTGCGATTGAACCATCTTTAACCTCATTACAAATAGAGTCCATTGTATTAGATGTATTTACACATACCGAAAATAGGAAAATGATTACCACATAAGATATCATCTCTTTATAGGTAAATCCGTTAATATTAACTTGATCAAGAGGAATTCCTCCACTTAAAGAGGAAGAAGAAAATACCGCGGTCCATACAAAGAATGACACTAAAATTGACAAAATATCAACGATTAACCAACAAAATATAGTGAATTTATAGGCGAGCAAATCAAGAAAAGAAGCTCTTGCAAAAGGAAGATATTTTTTAAAAAAACTAATCAAACCTCTTACTCCTTTTCTTCTTTAAATAGTTCTTTAACAACGTCTTCAATATTGATTGATTTAATCGACATATCTTCCACTTTAACTTCCTTAACTAAATATGAAAGGACTTGATCAAATTCCACTTTAGTAGCGTCGAAAGAAGCATTCAATACATTGCCATCTACTTTATACTTAACCATATTATCAAATGTATTTAATGTCGCTACTTCTTTCACCTCTTTAGTGGTGATAGAGATAGTCTTTATATCTCCAAATTGATTCTTAATTTGATCTTGTGGTCCATCATAAAGAATGCTTCCTTTATCGATAATAATTAGTCTTTCACATAAATCTTCAATATCATCCATATCATGAGTTGTTAAAATTACTGTGGTATTGTATTTTTTATTCATTTCCTTAATAGCGAAACGAATCTTTTCTTTTACTAAAACATCTAGTCCAATAGTTGGTTCATCCAAGAATAAGGTCGATGGATTATGCAAAAAAGAAGCTCCTAAATCAGCACGCATTCTTTGACCTAATGACAAAGTTCTTACTGGTTGGGTAATAAAAGTATTTAGGTCTAATAAGTCATTCAAAAACATCATTCTTTCTTTATATTCTTCATCGCTTATTTGATAAATTTCTTTTAAAATTTTGTATGATTCAATTAAAGGTATATCCCACCATAATTGAGTTTTTTGACCGAATACAACCCCGATATGTTTAGCAACTTTCATTCGATCTTTATGAGGGTTCAACCCATCAATTTCACATAATCCTCCTGTTGGATTTAATATGCCACACATCATTTTAATCGTCGTAGATTTACCAGCACCATTAGAGCCAATTAATCCCACTATTTCACCATCATTGATTGTATAAGTAATACCTTTAACCGCTTTTACAAGTTCATATTTACGTGAAAAAAGAGTTTTAAGCATACCGCTAACGCCTTCACCTCTAATTGGCTTTTTAAAAGTTTTTTCTAAATTCTCTACTCTTATCATATTTTCCCCCCTTTGCAAACGTCACATATAAGTTTATACAAAAAAATATTAATTTGCAATCACAAAAATATTTGATTACAAAACAAACTGTACCTCTCTTTCTTGTTTATGAAATTTATTATATAATTGTTTTATAATATACAGGAGGCATTATGGCAAAAGATACAGACTTAACTCTATATAATAAAACAATCTATCAGGTTTTTCCTCGTCAGTATTCTTCATCACATAATTTCAAAGGTGTAGAAGATGATTTAGCAAGAATTAAAGATTTAGGTAGCGATATTTTATATCTTCTTCCTATTCATCCAATAGGACAAAAAGATAAAAAAGGAAAATTGGGATGTCCTTATTCCGTTGCTGATTATTCTAAAATATTAGATGAATTGGGAAATAAAAAAGACCTAAAATCATTGATTGATAAAACCCATGCACTAGGAATGAAAATCATCATTGACGTTGTCTACAACCATACTTCAAGAGACTCTTACCTATTGAGCACTCGTCCAGACTTTTTTGTCCACGATGAAAATAATAATATCGTCAACAAAGTCGCTGATTGGTCGGATGTAGCTGATTTAAATTATGAAAATAAAGAATTACACAAAGTATTAATATCTTATTTAGTTAAGTGGACAAAACTAGGCATCGATGGATTTAGATGCGATGTTTGCTCTCTAGTTCCATTCTCTTTTTGGAAAAAAGCAAGGAGAAGATTACAAAAAATTAATCCAAATTTAATAATGCTTGGAGAAACTGTTGATAAAGGATTCGTCAAATGGCTAAAAAGTCAAGGCTACCCTGCTATGAATGATAATAAAGTTTTAGAATTATTTGATGTTATCTATGATTATGATATTAGACCTTATCAAGAGAAATTTTTAAAAGGAGAAATAAGCGTCAACAAATATCTTCTACAAGTTTCCAAACAATTAAAATCGATAAAAGGTATTAAAGCAAGATATATTTGTAATCATGACTTACCACGTGTTGCCTCTTATAAAGACGATAAAGATTTTGTTCGTCAAGCAACCGCACTTACATACTTTATCAAAGGCACTAATTTTGTTTATGCAGGAGATGAAACAGCTACTACCCATCTTCCATCGTTATTTGATTATGATGAAGTAGATTGGAGCGATTATAACAAATATAATATTGTTGATCTACTTAAGACTCTTATTTCATTAAAGAAAAATGAAATTTTTAAAGATGGAACAATGGAAATCATTAAATCACCTACTAATGTTGCTATTATAAAATATACATATAATGAAACAGTCTGTTATGGCATCTTTAACTTCACTTCAAAGCGAAAAAAAATATCATTGCCAATCAAGGATATCGATATAGTGAATGTAATTAATAACCAAGAAATACATATTACTGACTCTTTATCTATTAAAGATGAACCAATAATATTTTTCCTTAATAACTAACCTGTTTCTTTATTTATAGAAGATTTGGAACTTCTTAGGATATATTATGTACAAAAGAAAAACACTATATAGACAATTTATTGCATGTCTATAAAGTGTTTTTTTGACCCTAAAATTATTTATAGAGCTGTTTTTTTATTCTAATTCAAATGCACCAGTATATAATTGATAATATTTACCTTTTTCTTTTATCAATTGTTCATGTGTACCTCTTTCGATGATACAACCATGTTCTAAAACCACAATGACATTAGAATTTTGTACTGTAGAAAGACGGTGAGCAATAACAAATACTGTTCTTCCTTTCATCAATTCATCTGTTCCTTTTTGAACTAATAATTCGGTTCTTGTATCAATTGATGAAGTAGCTTCATCCAAAATCATCACAGGAGGATCAGAC
>JBJFEV010000122.1:0-5648 GCA_051891155.1 Bacilli bacterium | reverse complement strand
ATAATTTAGAGATTGCGAAAGCTGGGATAGAAGGTAATTATGGTGTGCAAATTGGGAAGCATATCTTAGAACGTGATCACACTTTAGATGGTAAAATTATAGCTTATACATCAGCTGCAAGTGAAGCAAGAATGTGTGGATGCGTTAAACCAGTAGTTATTAATTCTGGCAGTGGTAACCAAGGCTTATCAACTTCTCTTCCAGTCATTATTTATGGATTAGAAAATAACTATCCTAAAGAAGAAATATATCGAGCATTAGTTTTCGCAAATCTATTAACAATTAAACAAAAGTATCGTTTGGGAACTTTATCTGCTTTTTGTGGTGTTACATCTAGCTGTGGTGCTGCAGGTGCCGCTTTAACTTATCTTTGTAAAGGCACTAAAGAACAAATTAAAATGACATTAAATAATCATTTAGCAATTATCCCTGGAATGATTTGTGATGGGGCTAAGGATTCATGTTCAGGAAAAATTTTCGCTGCTTTAAGTAGTAGTCTTATGAGCTTTCATCTAGCAATGGCAAATAAATCATTTCAAGCTGGTCAAGGGATTTTAAAGGATACAATTGATAAAACAATAGACGTAGTTAGTTGTATTGGTAGTGAAGGAATGATTTCCACAGATGATGAAATTATGAAAGTGTTATTAGATTAAAAAAGGCATCGCATAATGATGCCTTTTTTAAATAAATATTTCCTTGTTAATAATAAAAAAAGTAGTAATTTAAGTGACAAAAGTTAATAAAATGTTGTTGTAAGAATAATTAATTTTTAAAAACTTATTATTATTTGCTGAGAATATTTGCAAAAAAAATAATAATATGATAAAATAAGTAAAAACGAATAAAAATATATAATTAATTGAGAAAATTTTTTTAAAAGGTAGGTATTAAAATGAAAAGAAAAACTCTTCCAATTTTGTTATGTTTTTTAGTATGTTTATCATTAGTTGGAGTAGGTTTTGCTGGATGGGTTATTACTGGATCTGATGAAAAAACAATTGAAGAAGGTCAAATCAAAGTAGAAGCAGTTACTGACAACCGCTATACAATAGAAGGTGTAGGATGGAAAGATTCAAAGAGCACAATTGATTTTGTGTGTGATACAACTGGCACTTCTTTTGAAAATCCATGGTTAACTGCAGATCCTGCAACAAGTCAAAATTTATCGGTTACATATCAATTCAAAGTTAAACAAGGCGGAGAATATTTAACATCAGCAGGATCAAATGTCACTGCTAAAGCTGAATTAGGAGAAGCACTTAATACTGCAGTTACAAGTGGAACATTAGTTGCCTTAGCTGATGACATTACTCTTTCAAATTTAACAGTGAGTGTTTCTGGGGAAGTTTTCTCTGTAACTTTAACTTTTAAATGGGGTAGCACATTCGGCAATTTAAATCCATATGCTTATTATAATGCTTTAGAGGGCACTACTGCAAATAAAGATGCCGCTAAAACTGCTTTAACAGAACTATATGCCTTGAACTCACAAAAAATTACTATAACAATTACAGCTGAATAATTAAGGTGAATAATTATGTCAACAAGAAATTCATTTAAAAGAAAAATAATTGCTTTTGGATTAGTACTATTCATTTCAATTTCACTTATCTCTACCGGATTTGCTGCATGGGTAATGTCAACTAGAGGAGAAAGTGAAAATAATGGAAATGTTTCAGTTGGTACTGTTGAGGGTGCTCAAATTACTATTGATTCAGTTACTGTTAAAAATGAAAATGACGAAGCTAAAATAATTTTAGATACATTATCAGATGATAATACTGGACGCGTTCGCCATAAAGAAGCAACTGATGGGGAAGCAATGAAAATTACAATAACAATAACAATTAGTAATCCAGAATTTGTTGGTACTTTAAATGTGAGATTTGTTGCTCCAGAAGGAATTAAAAATGCAATTGATGCAAACTATATCACTGTTGAATCAGGATCAGATTTACTAACTTACGATAAAAATACAGGCGGAATGCTAATTACTTTAACTGATACTGATAGAGAAGCGTCTTATACAAAAGTTTTAGAATTTGAATTTGGTTGGGGAACAGTATTTGGTAGTGAAAACCCAGGAGTATACTATGATTCAGTTTCTGCTGGAATGGCTGTAAGTGATGCTGAAGTTATGAAGACACTTGAAATTTTCAGAGCCACTGTTTACGGATATGAAACAGAATTAGCAGAAAAATATACTGCAATTGAATCAGCTGAAACAACAGAAGCAAAAAATGCTGCAATTGCTGAAAAAGAAGCATTAATTGCATCATATTCAACTTTACCTCAGTTTTTAGTATACGTTGTTGCAAATCCTAAATAAAAATAATACTTAAGAAACGTATCCGAAGTGACTAAAATAAAAAATTAGTATCACTTCGGATGTTTCATTAAAATGTTGAAGATGCTCAAAGTTTTAATGAAACATAATGTTTAAAGAAGGGATGGTCATATGGGCACTTCAGAGATTATCAGTATTGTAGTTACATTTATAGGTGTTGCTTCATTTGCTACTGTTTTCACAATTCTTTATAGCAATTATACCAAATCACAATCTAATGAAATAAAAACAGGGAAACATGATATTGCTATTATTGATGAAGTAATATATGAAGGCAAAGAAAAAATTAAAAATAGAAAAAAGAAAATTAAAATTATAAAAAATATCTTTTTCACAATATCAATGATTATAATTATACCTTTATTTCTATTTTCAATTTATAACAAGGTTACTAACAGTAATATTATCATTGGCAATCATTCTCTTATGGCTGTTGCATCCGGCAGCATGAGTGAAAAACATCAGGACAATGATTATTTATTAACAAACGATTTAAATAACCAATTCTTAAAATATGATATCATTATACTTGAAAAAGTCGAACCTGAAGAATTAAAGCTGTATGATGTTATTGCTTATACTAATGATAATGGTGTTAATATTATTCATAGAATTGTAAAAGTGAATGATGATGGAACTTTTGTGACTAAAGGAGATGCATCAGGAACTGGAAAAGAAGATTCATATCATCCAACATACGCTGATGTTATCGGAAGATATACTGGTAAAAAAATAAATGGACTAGGTATTATTGTGGCATTTTTCCAATCATATGCTGGAATTATTACAATTGTTTCATTAGTTTATTGCTTATTTATAATTGATTATATGGCTAATAAAGTTAATATAATTTATGATGAAAGATTGAAAAAATTAGCTGAAGCAATGGATTATAGTACCGAAAAAAATAGTGAAAATTTTAAAGCTGAATATGTTGAAAAAATATATTTTAAAGGTTACATTTATTATTTTGATGAAAATGGATTTGTAAAAAAAGAAGAAAATTTAGAACATTTTAACGATGAAAATAAAGTAATTAAAGAAATACAAAATAAAGAAAATAATGAAATAGTTAAAGAAGAAATAAATCTAACTATAGAGGAGGAAAAAAAGGATGAAGAGTAAGAAAAATTATTTCACAAGAAAGAATTTAATTTGCATTGCTTTATCAATATTCTATTCATTTTTGATAGTGTTTGTAGGAGCATGTTTAGAAGGAAATCATAGTTTAATTTATAAGAAAAATCCTATAGCTTTATTAGCTCAATCTTTAAAATTTCAAGAAATTAAATGTGGAATTTCTGGGGGAATATTACTTTGTTTAATTGCTCTATATTTTACTATTTGCTTTGCAACTATTATTTATGAAGTTCGTTATGCAACTATTAATAATATAAAAAAATCATCTCCTAAAATGATTTTCACTTATATCTTAACAATTATTTGTTGTTTAGTCCTATCATTTGGAGTTGGCATTGCTATCCAAGGTTCATTTGATGCTGAAAACTTAAAACTTTTATTCATATATATTTGGCAAACTATATTACTTGCAACTTTAATTTATGTTTGTGCATTTTTACTAATTGGTTCTATTGTTATGTTAATTACAAATTATTTGTTGATTGATAAGCCATTTAGGTCATTTAACGAAAATGTTATTCCTGATTTTAAAGATGATGAATTTATTGAAAAAGATGTGGCTAGTAATTTTGATAGTGTTGACAATACAACTATTAATAATCAAACATTATCTTCAATCGTTGGGGAAGGAGTTCAAACTATAGCCGGTGGTGGGACTACTCTAATGAGTGAAAAACTAGATGATCGTGAAAAAGTGTTTCCGGCTTTATCAGAAATTGATGTTCAATACGAAGGATATGAGCAAGATAATCTCCCAACTGTTGATATCACATTAAGCCAATTATGCGAACGCTTTAGAAACTATCTTGCTAAAGAAGAAAAATTATATTTTGATATCGATACTATTAGATTTTTTATTAGTGGATTTGCTGCTAGCCACTTTATGATTCTTGAAGGGCTAAGTGGTACTGGTAAATCAAGTTTACCTCGTTATTTCGCAAAATTTACTAATGCAAATTTATTGTTTATCGCTGTTCAAGCAACATGGCGCGATAAGACAAATTTAATTGGATACTTTAATAACTTTTCAAATACTTATCAAGAAACTGAATTTTTAGAATCTTTATATCATGCTAATTATAACCCTGATATGATTCATATCTTTGTTTTGGATGAAATGAATATTTCACGTGTTGAATACTATTTTGCTGATTTTTTATCAGTTTTAGAATATCCAAAAGAACAATGGAAAATTAAAGTAATGCAACTTCCATTTGGCTTTGTTCCTCCAGCAAAATTAGATAATGGAATAATTAACATTCCTCAAAACTCTTACTTTGTTGGTACAGCAAACAAAGATGATTCAACATTTACTATTACAGATAAAGTATATGATCGAGCTATTACAATTGATTTTGATAGGCAACATGAAGCATTTGTTGTTGATGGCGAAGCTTCAAGCATTGAGTTGAGTCAAACAACCTTTACTAACTTATTAAATGATGCTAAAAATAATCCAAAATATCAATTGAATGAAGAAGATTACGAAAAATTCCGTCATGTCACTGACTATATCAATGAGCAATTTGATATTACATTTGGTAATCGTATCTTAAATCAAATTTCTCAAGTTGTTCCAACATTTGTATGTTGCGGTGGAAAGAAAGAAGATGCTTTAGATTTCTTACTTTCTCGTAAGATAATTTCTAAAATTGAAGGAAGATTTGAAGAATACGTAAAGGATGCTTTAAAAGGTTTAAATAAATTATTAGAAAAAGAATATGGAGCAAATGTCTTTAAACGAAGTGAAACAGTAATTAAAAAACTAATCAAGAGATTATAGTAGGTAATTTATGAGAATAATCGAAGAGAATATTTTAAAAACATCTATTGTTCAAATCAAAAAATATTATAAAAACAATAGTGATATTAAAGAGTTTTATAAAAATATAAACACTTTAGATATTAAATCATTACAACAAAGTTCTTTAAAAAGAGATGAAAAATATATTAAAGAAATATCTTTTATAATGAGTGTTATTAATTCGATTATTGCTCATCCGCATATATCGAATAAAGGCGAAGAAATAATATTAAGAAGTGATAAAGCAAATAATCTTTCTGAAGATGACTTTCAAAAAACATTGAAAGATTCAATGTTATGGAAGAAGCAAGACTTTAAAATGATTCCTGAATATGTTCACTATCATCAATATAC
>JBJFEV010000121.1:0-5704 GCA_051891155.1 Bacilli bacterium | reverse complement strand
ACCCCCTTAAAACACGCGCGCAACCACATATGTTTTCACTAGTAATAGGATTACGTTTATGTGGCATTGCCGAAGATCCTTTTTGACCTTTTTTAAATGGTTCTTCCGCTTCATGAACTTCACTTCTTTGCAAATGTCTAATCTCTGTTGCTATCTTTTCCATGGTCGTACCAATTAAAGCTAGAGTGGACATATATTGAGCATGTCTATCTCTTTGTAAAGTTTGCGTTGATATTGCTGCGCTTTGAATTCCTAATTGTTCACATACATAATCTTGAATGAAAATAGGAGCATTAGCAAAATTACCAACAGCGCCAGAAATCTTACCGCATTCAATCGTTTTAGATGCATATTCAAATCTTTCTAGATTTCTTTTCATTTCTTCATACCAAAGAGCCCACTTTAAGCCAAAAGTAGTGATATCAGCATGAATACCATGTGTTCTACCAATACAAGGAGTATTCTTATATAACAAAGCTTTCTTTTTTAAAACTTCCATAAATCTAACTAAGTCATCTCTTAAAATATCATTTGCTTGTTTTAGTAAATATCCATTCGCGGTATCAACAACATCAGTAGAAGTTAATCCATAGTGAATCCATTTTTTCTCTTCGCCTAATGTTTCGCTAACAGCACGAGTAAAAGCCACGACATCATGACGAGTAACTTCTTCAATTTCATAAATCCTCTTTAAATCAAAACTAGCATTCTTTTTAATTTTTTCTAAATCGCTTTCTGGTACAACGCCTAATTTAGAAAAAGCTTCTGAAGCTAATATTTCTACTTTTAAATAACTTTCAAATTTATTTTGGTCAGTCCATATTTTGGCCATCACTGGTCGAGTATAACGATTAATCATTTGTCTTCTCCTTTTCAAGAACTTGATATCCAATATCATGTCGATAGAATAAGTCATCACACTTAATTGAGTCAATATTCATATATGCATTTTCTTTAGCTTCTTCAAAAGTATCGCCTTTACCGATGACAAACAAAACTCTACCTCCACTAGTAACTAAATTTCCTTCTTTTATAGAAGTACCCATATGGAATGCATGTGTTAGATCTCCTTTGATTAAGGCTCCTTTTTTATAAGAAGATGGATATCCTTTTGAAGCAAGAACAACACCAAGGCACGCTCTTTCTTCAAATTCTAGTTTAACATCCTTTTGATCAATTACGTTAAGAAATACTTCTAATAAATCATTTTTTAAGCGTGGAATAACTACTTCGGTTTCTGGATCACCAAAGCGAGCATTAAATTCGATAACCTTTGGGCCATCACGAGTTAATATTAATCCTCCGTATATTACCCCTAAAAAACTCTTTCCTTCTTCAGTGAGTCCCTTAGCAACTTTTTCCATAATATTTTTTATTGCCAAGTCGACGACATCTTTACTAATAAAAGGGACTGGAGAATAAGCACCCATTCCACCTGTATTAGGCCCCTTATCGTTATCAAAAGCCCGTTTATGATCTTGGGCAATATCTAAAGGATACACTTTATTTCCATTTACTAGGCACATTAAAGAAAACTCTGGTCCTTCTAAATATTCTTCAATAATAACTCGTGCGTTTCCAAATTTGCGATCGAGTAACATATCTTTAAGAGCATTATCAGCTTCTTCTTTAGAAAATGCTACAACAACTCCTTTTCCCGCTGCTAAGCCATCATATTTAATAACGATTGGTGTTCCTTCTTTTTCTACATAAGCGAGCGCTTCTTCATAGGAAGAAAAGGACTCATATTTTCCAGTAGGAATTTGATATTTTTTCATTATATCTTTGGCAAATTCCTTTGATCCTTCAATAAGTGCAGCGGCTTTGGAAGGACCAAATATTTTTAATCCGTTTGCTTTAAATAAATCGCATATTCCATTCATCAAAGCAGCTTCTGGTCCCACAATAGTTAAATCTATTTGATTATCTAATGCAAACTTTAATAATCCTTGATTATCTAAAACATCAAGGGGAACAAGAGTTGCAATATCTTTCATACCAGCATTTCCTGGTGCCACAAATAATTCTTTTAAAAGAGGAGATTGCTTAATTTTCCAGGCAAGAGCATGACATCTTCCTCCACTTCCTACAATCAATACTTTCATATTAGTGTTTAAAATGTCTCATTCCTGTGAAGATCATAGATATTCCTAGTTCATCACATGCTTTGATAGAATCTTCGTCTCTAATAGATCCTCCTGGTTGAATAATACAAGAGACGCCATATTCAGAAGCTAATTTAACACAATCATCAAATGGGAAGAAAGCATCAGAAGCCAAACAAATTCCTTCTAAATATCCATGTTCCTTAGCCCATTTAAGTGCAATTTCACAAGATCCTACACGATTCATTTGACCAGCACCAACACCTATAGTCATACCATTTTTGCTTAGGGTAATAGCATTTGATTTAACATGTTTACACACTTTCCAAGCAAACATTAAGTCTTTCATTTCTTCTTCACTTGGTGCTTTTTTAGTTACAACTTCCATCTTTTCTACGTCTCCTAAATCTAAGTCTTGTATGAGTAGACCACCATTTACAGAAACAAATGATTTAGTTGGTTTAGTAAGAGGAGAAAAATCTGCAGTCATAATACGAATATTCTTCTTTTTCGATAAAATAGTAAACGCTTCTTCTTCATAAGAAGGAGCAATAACGATTTCCAAAAAGATTTGACTCATCTTTTGTGCCATCTCTTTAGTCACTTCTTTATTAACACATACAATGCCTCCAAAGATAGATACTGGATCAGAAGCATATGCTTTATCCCATGCTTCATCAATATCTTTGCCGATTCCTACTCCACATGGATTCATGTGCTTTAAAGCAACTACGCATGGTTCTTCAAATTCTTTAACAATTTGAAGGGCTGCATTAGCATCTTGAATATTATTATATGATAATTCTTTACCATGTAACTGTTTAGCGTTTGCAATAGAATAAGGCATATTTTCACTCTTATAAAAAGAAGCATTTTGATGAGGATTTTCTCCATATCTTAATTCTTGTTTTAACTCGAATGTCAAAGTTAATTTTTCTGGATTTTGTATTCCCGCTGCTTGGGTGAAATAAGAAGCGATATAAGTATCGTATGCAGCGGTATGACGGAATACTTTAGAAGCTAAAGCTCTTCTAGTTTCAAAAGAAGTATCACCATTTTCTTTAATTTCCTTTAAGACTAAATCATAATCTTGACTATCGCATACTACGGTAACAAATTTATGATTTTTTGCTGCACTTCTAAGCATAGAAGGACCACCTATATCAATGTTTTCCACAGCTTCTTCATAAGTACAATTATCTTTAGATATCGTTTCTTTAAATGGATATAGATTAACTACGACCATATCGATGTATTCGATATTGTTTTCTTTTACTTCTTTTATATGTTCTTCATTATCTCTAATTGCTAAAAGTCCTCCATGAACTTTTGGATGAAGTGTCTTTACTCTTCCTCCTAAAATTTCTGGTGCACCTGTAAAAGAAGAAATACCAGTTACTTTTATACCTGCCTCTTCTAGCGCTCTTTTCGTGCCACCAGTAGAAATTACTTCATAACCTAAATCCACTAATCCTTTTACAAAAGGAACTAAGTTAGTTTTATCACTTACGCTTACTAATACTCTTTTCATCTTTAATCCTCCAATAATTTTCTTAATACTTCTGGATACAAGCGATGTTCTATCGCATGAATCGACGCTTCTACATCTTCTATAGTATCAAGTGGCATAACGTGAAAGGAATCTTGCGCAATAATTCTTCCCGTATCCATGCCTTTATCCACATAATGAACTGATACTCCCATTACTTTAACACCATATTCAAACGCTTGTTCAATCGCATTCTTCCCTTTAAAAGCAGGGAGTAAAGAAGGATGAATATTAACAATTCTTCCTTCATACGCTTTTAAAAGAACATCTCCAATTAATCTCATATAGCCGGCAAGAGCTATAAAATCTATTTTGTATTGAACTAATAATTTTAAGATTTCCTCTTCGTATTCTTCTTTTGATGCATATTCTTTAGGATTAACAAAATAAGCATCAATCTTTGCTTCTTTTGCTCTTTGAAGAGCATACGCTTCTTTTTTATCAACAATTAATAAAGGTAATTCTATTTTTAATTTATCTTCTTTTATTTTGTTAACTATCGCTTGGAAATTAGTTCCATTCCCGGAAGCAAAAACACATAATCGCTTCATTTAATATCGACCTCACTAGAAGCAGTCACTTTACCAATAACATAGGCTTCTTCTCCATTTTCTTTTAATATAGAAATTGCTTTATCCACATCTTTTTCATCGAGAATTAAAACCATGCCTATTCCCATATTAAATACATTAAACATTTCTCTATGCGGAACATTTCCTAATGATTCTAAATAAGAAAAGATAGGTAAAATTGGCCAAGAACCTTCATTAATCTCTAATCCCATACCTTCACTTAAACAGCGAGGAATATTTTCATCAAATCCTCCACCGGTAATATGACTTACAGCATGGACATTGACTTCTTTCATCACTTCTAAAACAGGGCGAACATAAATCTTAGTAGGTGCAAGAAGTGCTTCCCCTACCGTTTTCCCTAAAGATTCTTCATATGTATTTAAAGCGACATTATTATCTTTAAATAAAATTTTTCTAACAAGTGAAAATCCATTTGAATGAACGCCTGAAGAAGCTATACCCACTAGTACATCTCCTACTTTGACTTTAGAGCCATCTATTAAATTTTCTCTTTCAACACATGCAACAGAAAAGCCCGCTAGATCATATTCGTCTTCTTTATATACATCTGGCATTTCTGCGGTTTCTCCTCCAATAAGAGCACAATTAGCTTGCACACAACCATCAGCCACTCCTTTGACGATTTCTTCAATCCTAGAAGGATCATTCTTGCCGACTGCTACATAATCTAAAAAGAATAAAGGTTCGGCCCCTTGCGCTAAACAATCGTTGACACACATTGCAACCACATCGACTCCAATCGTATCATGTTTGTCCATCATTTGAGCAATGATTAATTTAGTTCCTACTCCATCTGTTCCACTTACCAAAACTGGATCTTTATATTTTAAGGAAGCTAAATCAAACATACCTCCAAAGGATCCAATATTTCCCATCATACCTGGACGAGATGTACGAGCAATATGCTTTTTAATTTTTCTTACTGATTCATAGCCATTTTCTAAGCTAACACCAGCTTTTTGATATGCATTTGACATTAAAATTTTCCCTCCTTATTCGCGTCTTTTAACGATTGATAAATATTAGTTGGATATTTTCCATTAAAACAGGCAGTACATAATTCACATCTAGCTGTCATTTTATATAGGTTTTCAATATTTAGAAATGCTAAGCTATCAGCTCCGATTTCATTTCTAACACCATCTACATCTAATCTTACGCTGATTAATTCTTCATAAGTTGATGTATCAACTCCATAAAAGCAAGGATGAGTTATCGCTGGTGAAGCGATGCGAACATGAATTTCTTTCGCTCCTGCTTCTTTTAATAGAGTTACTATTTTACGTGAAGTCGTTCCTCTTACGATACTATCATCAATAAGAACTATTCTTTTTCCTTTAACAATGGATGGAACAGTAGATAATTTCATCCTTACACCGCGTTCTCGCATTTCTTGAGTTGGTTGAATAAAAGTTCTTCCCACATATTTATTCTTTATTAATCCCATTTCATAA
>JBJFEV010000120.1:0-5705 GCA_051891155.1 Bacilli bacterium | reverse complement strand
GTACCAGCAGCACAAATATATCCTCCATGCTCGCCTGCACCTGGACCTATATCCACTAAAAAATCTGCATTTAACATCGTATCCTCATCATGTTCAACAACAATTAATGAATTTCCTAAATTAACCATATTTTTTAAAGTAGCAATCAGCTTATCGTTATCTCTTTGATGCAAGCCAATGGAAGGTTCATCTAAGACATATAATACTCCGGATAATTTCGATCCTATTTGAGTAGCAAGACGAATACGTTGACTTTCTCCTCCTGATAATGTCATCGCCATTCGAGACAATGTTAAATACTCAAGTCCTACATTAATCAAGAAATCAACGCGAGAATTTATTTCTTTGATAATCATTTTTGATATTTCTTGTTCTGTTGGTGTAAGGACTAAATTACTAAAAAATTCTTTAAGCTTAGTTAATGATAAACATGTTAGTTCATAAATATTTAAGCCCCCAACTTTAACAGAAAGCACTTCTTTAGAAAGTCTTGCCCCTTTACACGTTGGACATATCGAATCTTCCATAAATGATCCATAATACTCTCTCATCATCTCAGATGTCGTAGTATTATATAGACGAGAAATTTTATTGATTATTCCCTCTATACCCACTCTATTCACAGTATTTCCAGAAGCTGTTTTTATGGTAAAACTAATAGGTGTTTTTGCACCATAATAAATAATTTCTTTTTGTTCTTTAGTCAATTTTCTAAAAGGAATATCCATTGGAATTCCATAGTAAGAACATAAATATTCAAATTCTTGCCATTCAATATTCGTTGTTCCTATTATATTTTTATAATAGACTATAGCTCCTTGATTAATCGAAAAATTATCATTTGGAATCAATTTACTTTCAGCAGGTTCCCTTTTAATACCTAATCCTCTACAATCAGGGCAACATCCAAGAGGTGAATTGAAGGAAAAAAGACGTGGCTCAAGTGGTGGAACAGTAAAGCCACAATATTTACAAGATTGATGTTCTGAAAACATAATCTCCTCATCATTAACTTTGATGATAACATAACCATTTCCAATATCTAATGCTGTTTCAATCGATTCAAATAAACGGGATGAAGAATCCTCCTTTAATACGAGTCTATCTACTACAATTTCGATTGTATGACGAATATTTTTATCAAGGACAGGTAATTCTGAAAAACGATAAATGTCTTTTTTATCAATTCTCACCCTTTCAAATCCACGATTTTGGAACTTAGCCAATGTATCTTTATGAGTACCTTTTTCGTTATTCACGATTGGACCTAATATATATATTTTACTACCTAAAGGCTTATTTTTTATAATGTTAACCATTTGAGTAGGAGTAAATTTGACAATTGGTTCATTATGAGTTGGACAATATGCTACACCGATTCGTGCATATAATAAACGGAAATAATCATAAATTTCTGTAACAGTTCCAACAGTAGAACGTGGATTGTGAGACGTTGTTTTTTGATCGATTGCGATTGATGGACTCAATCCTTCAATAGTATCGACATCTGGTTTTTCAAAATTACCTAAAAATTGACGTGCATAAGAAGATAATGACTCCATATATCTTCTTTGACCTTCACTAAAAATAGTGTCGAAGGCTAATGTAGATTTTCCTGATCCTGATACACCTGTAAAAACAACAAGTTTTTCTTTTGGAATAGTTATATCTATATTTTGTAAATTATTCTCTCTTGCACCACGAATAACTATATTTTTAGAAGCCATAATCTCTCCTCCTTTTTTTTACTAATTATCTTAATCTAATAACAAATAAATTAAGATATTTCCTTAAGATTTCATTTTATCATATACCTTAATTAGTTTTAACAAAAGGAAAACAATTTACAAAAAAATTTATATAAAAAAAGACATAGCTTCCGCTATGCCTTTAATAAGAGTAATTATTTTCCAAATCTCTTTAATCTATTCCATCTATCTTCAGCATATTTTTGTGATTTTGTTAATAATTCTTCACAATGTTCTGGATTAACTTTTGGAAGTTGTGAATAACGAGTTTCACACATTACGAAATCACGGAATTTGCTAAAGTCTGGTTCTGCACAATCTAATTGTAATGCATCATCGCCTTTACGAGGATCGTATCTAAAGATTGGGAAGTAACCACATTCAACTGCTTTCTTTTCAGTGATTTGAGCATTAGCTAGACCACCTTTAATACCATGGTTAGCACATGGAGAGTAGCAGATAATTAGAGAAGGTCCATTGTATGATTCAGCTTCTTTTAATGCTTTAATTGCTTGCATCTTGTTAGCGCCCATAGAAATTTGAGCAACATAAACGTGACCATATTGAATAGCCATTAATGCTAAGAATTTCTTTGCTGTCTTCTTACCAGAAGCAGTAAATTTAGCAATAGAGCCTGTTTGAGAAGATTTTGAAGATTGTCCACCAGTATTTGAATAAACTTCTGTATCTAATACTAAGATGTTAACATCATCTTCATTAGCTAGAACGTGATCGACACCTCCATAGCCAATATCATATGACCATCCATCACCACCGACAATCCAAACTGATTTGTCGACTAAATCTCTTTCATAAGCTAATACTTCTTTAACGCCTTCACAAGCAGAAGCTTTTACTAATGAAACAAGTTTATCTTTGATAGTTCTTACATAATCACGATTCTTGATATTTGCAATATAATCATCGATAACAGCAACTAATTCTTCTTCACAATTTGCTTTATTTTCTTCTAAAATACGGCAAATTTCACCTAATTTGTAATCAGTTGCAACTCTCATACCAAAGCCGAATTCAGCATTGTCTTCGAATAATGAGTTAGCCCAAGCAACACCTTCACCATTCTTATCTGTGCAGAATGGAGTTAATGGAGTAGAGCCGTTATAAATTGATGAACAGCCTGTAGCGTTAGCTACTAACATATCTTTACCAAATAATTGTGAAACTAATCTATAATATGGAGTTTCACCACAGCCTGCACATGCGCCTGATACTTCAACATAAGGCATTAAGAAGGAAGCACCTTTAACTGTTGTTACTGGGAATCCACCTGTCTTGTATTCGACATGTTTGTATAGGTAATTTGCAGCTTCTTCTTGTGGGAATTGTGATTTTGCTTCTTCCATTGTTAAAGCTTTCTTTGTTTCACCAGTTGAAGGATCTTTCTTACCTGGACATTCAATTGCACATAATCCACAGCCAACACAGTTACGTGGAGAAACTTGGATTCTATATTTTAAGCCTTTAACAGCTGGTCCACCCATTGCTACTAGAACATCATCTTTAGCAATTTCTGGCATCTTAGCCATTTCTTCATCGTTCAATAAGAATGGTCTAATTGTTGCGTGAGGACATACGAATGCACATTGTCCACATTGAATACAATTTTCTTTGTGCCATACTGGAACTCTATCAGCGATAGAACGTTTTTCACTGAATGTAACATCGTTTCTCATTGTACCTGTTAATAATTCATATTCAGTGAATTTTGATGTTGGAAGATCATATCCATCTAATGAGCCAATAACGTTGACATATGAATCAAAGTATTCATCGCCTGTTGTTGCATATACTCTTTCACCTGGAAGATTTGCCCATGCAGGATCAACTGTAACTTCTACTAAGCCTTGTGCACCAGCATCGATAGCATCCCAGTTCATTTGAACGATTGCATCACCCTTTTTGCCGTATGCTTTCTTAGCAAATTTCTTCATCCAATCTTGTGCTTCTGCATATGGCATAATGTTTTGATTTAGATAGAAGAAAGAAGCTTGAAGAATAGTATTTGTTCTACGACCTAAACCGATCTTTGCAGCGATTGCATTAGCATCGATAATGTAGAATTTAGCGTGTTTTTCCGCTAATTGCTTTTTCATTCTATTTGGCATTCTTGATGCGATTTCAGAAGCAGGAATATCTGTATTTAGTAAGAATGTTCCACCTTCTTTTAAGCATGAGATCATATCGAACTTGAACATATATGTATCAAGTGAACATGATAAGAAGTCTGCGTGTTCAACATAATATGTAGAACGGATTGGTTCTTTACCAAATCTTAAGTGAGAACGAGTAACACCGCCTGCTTTTCTTGAGTCATAAGCAAAGTAAGCTTGTGCATATTGGTGAGTTGCATCACCGATAATCTTAATTGATGATTTATTTGCAGAAACTGTTCCATCTGAACCTAAACCATAGAATAAGCATGATGTATAATTTCCATCAACATGGAAGTTATTATCTACTGGAATTGATAAATGAGTAACATCATCAACAATACCTACTGTAAATCCGTGGAATGGATTGTTATCTAAGAAATCATAAACTGATTTCATGTGTTTTGGTTGAGTATCTTTTGATGATAAGCCATAACGACCACCAACTACAACGTCAAATGATCTACCTTGTTGAGCAAATGCAGCCACTACGTCTAAGTATAAAGGTTCGCCATCAGCACCCATTTCTTTTGTTCTATCAAGAACTGCGACTTTCTTAACTGTTGCAGGGATAACATCAACTAAGTGCTTTGTTGAGAATGGTCTGTATAAATGAACTTTAACTAAACCAACTTTTTCTCCTTTTGCATTTAATGCATCAACAACTTCTTTGATACATTCTGTTACTGAGCCCATAGCGATAATAACTTTTGTTGCATCGCTTGCGCCGTAATATGTAAATGGAGCGTATTCTCTGCCTGTTAATCTTGTTGCTTCTTTAAAGTATTTTTCTGCGATATCAATTACTTTAGCAAAGTGAGCGTTTTGTGCTTCTCTACCTTGGAAATAGATATCATCGTTTTCCGCACCACCACGTGTTACTGGGTGAGTATGTGGATTAAGTGCTTCTTTTCTAAATTGTTCTAATGCTTCTACATTAAGAAGTTTATTCCATTCTGCAGTATCGACAAATTCGATATTTTGAATTTCGTGAGATGTTCTAAATCCATCAAAGAAATGAATTACTGGTACTCTTGATTCAATAGCTACTAAGTGAGAAACCATTGCAAGTTCTGCACATTCTTGAACTGAGTGTGAGCAGATCATTGTAGCACCTGTTTGTCTACATGCATAAATATCTTGGTGATCGCCAAAGATTGATAATGAACGAGTAGCTAAGCTTCTTGCAGATACGTGAAGAACTGCTGGTAAACATTCACCGACCCATTTATAAATGTTTGGAATCATTAATAATAAGCCTTGTGAAGCTGTGTAAGTTGAAGCTAATGCTCCTGCTTGTAATGCGCCGTGAACTGTACCAGAAGCACCTGCTTCGGATTGCATTTCTACGACTTTAACTTGTGTGCCGAAGCAATTCTTTTTGCCTTCACATGCGTATTGATCAATTAATTCTGCCATTGTTGAAGATGGAGTAATTGGATAAATACTAGCTACTTCAGTAAAGTTATATGAAGCTAATGCTGTTGCAGTATTGCCATCGACTGAGAGAAATGATTTTTTAATCTCTTCCATGATTTTAATTTCCTCCTATAAAACCAAAAATATTATACACTATATAGTGTAACTTGTTAATAAAAATGTTTTTACCTAAAAAAATTCTTTTTTAAATTGTGACAAATTAAGACAAAAATAAGTGAGATACTATGCAAAAAAAACAAATATGAAAATTTTCATATAAAAATTATTGACATCGATAGCGAAATACACTTCTTGATACATTTTTATTTGAATATGATGATTGAAAAGTATAAAATAAACATATATA
>JBJFEV010000119.1:0-5709 GCA_051891155.1 Bacilli bacterium | reverse complement strand
ATTCCAACACATCGCGTATTTAGTGGTTGAAGCAAAAGCTGCACGAGTAATTACAAATGGTCGCTTATTTTCTTCTTTAAATGCTTGACATACCCCTTTTACCATAGCTTCACCATAAATGTTATGGAATTCTTCATGATAGATAGTTTTATCATTAACTTTAGCTTCTACGTTATCTGGAAGAGGGCCTTTAAAAGAAGCAGGTTCATTCATATCGCACCACATACCTTTAATTCCATTTTCCTTAAGCCATTTCTTAGTGCAATCCTTAAAGTAATTTTGTGTTCTTTTTTCTAAAAAATTTGGAAAAATGGAACGACCAGGCCAAACTTCATTTACATATACTTCATTATCTAAAGTGCAGGCAAGGTTATTAGCCACTAAATAGTCATAAACTTCATATCCTTTTTCTTCCTTGATACCAGCGTCTAAAATAGTAACTAAACCTACCCCTTGTTTGGAAAGGTAAGAAGATAATGATTTGAGATTAGGAAAAGTCTTAGTGTTTATTGTAAAATCTTTAAAATGATCCATATAATCAATATCTAGATGAATAAAATCTAATGGTATTTGATATTCATTATACTTACTGACTACTTCCTTGACTTCTTCTTCACTCATGTAAGACCAACGTGATTGTTGATTGCCAAGCATTTTTAAAGTAGCCATAATTGGATTACCTATCAAAGAAGCATAAGAAGATGTGATTGAAGAAGGATCTGCTCCTAAAATAAGAAAGAAATCATTCTCCCCTTTGTAAGAAGAAATATTTAATAAATCATTCTTATCTTTTCCAATATTAAAATATGCTTTAAAAGTAGAAGGATAAAATATAGCAAAATATTTATCATTATGGTGATTAACTAGCAAATAATTAATTGATTTATATAGAGACTTATATTGTTCATTATGAGCAGTAGGATCATCGGTATTATAAGAAATAAATTCGTATCCTTTATGATTTAAGAATTTCGCTTTATCCCCTAAGCCATAAACATAAGCATCTTCATCTAATTTAATATTGATATTTGTTTTTTGTTTCTTCTCTTCTTTACAAGCGACATAATCTTCTTCGTATTCTTCAAATACTATTTCATTGTTCTTTTTAATAGAAATTTTTAAAGAAGAAGAAAAACTAAATTCATAATCATTTATTAATATCGCATCTTTTTTTAATAAAGAAGAACATAGTTTTGCGGAATCATTTATTTCAAATAAAGATGTATCATTTTTTTTTAAAAAAATTCTAAATACATTTTCATTAATTATTTCTATGTATCTTTTGTATATTTTATTCTTAATACAAAATAGATTGCCATTTTGCTCGATAATCATAAAATTTACCCCCACTAGATATTATTATTATATTAAGAAAAAAAGGCCATATATATCATTATCATATTTAAAATTATCAATATTTTGTGATAACTGATATTTATAAAATATCCGTTTATTACTTTTATATTGAAAAAAATGCCAAAAAGTAATATTATTCATAAAAGAGGACATCAAATATGAAAAAATTATTACAAGGCATTATATGTGCAACAACGATAATTGGAGGAGTAAGTTTATCATCATGCTCTTCTAAGAAAGAAGAAAAATTATTTTTACTAGAAAGAGAATATCAAATAGAAGAAACTAAAGCGATAGATACTATTTCTTTATCTAGCAAAATGTCAAATAAGAATGGCTTTATTCTATATATATCTGACCCACTTTGCTCTGCTTGTTCTATCGTATCACCTTTCATCAATTCATATATCAAATCAAATAGCGCAGTCATCTATTCAATTTCCGCAACGGAATTAAATTCTAGTAATGAATTTGTTCCTTATCAAGTTACTCCAACACTTGCCTTTATTAATGAAGGTGTGCTTGCAGATAAAATCGACTATACATCTAACGAATCAGTTTTTGCTTCTTCTTCATCATTAGCTAAATACATTGATTCTAAAGTTGATTTAAGTCCACAAATTGAAATTAATGAAGCTCAATATGACCAATTAATGAACGCAAAAGAAACTTTCATCATATTATTTAGATGGGATAAATGTGGTGATTGTACATCTATGGACTCTTATTTCTTTGATGAATATAAAGAGAATCATTTAAAGAATACTTTCTATTCTTTCGAATTAAGCGAAAAATATGATGCGCGTGATCCTGAACTAAAAAGTGAAGATCCAAATTGGAAGGCATTTACAAAAAAAGTTGGATTATCAAAAGCAGGAAATGAAGAATTTGGATATAATAATGGCGTAGTTCCAACCTTCCAATATATCGAAAAAGGAGTAATAAAGGATGCTGTAGTGGTTTATAACGATGGCATGACCTTTAATAAAAATGATAAAGATGAAGTCGTTTCATTAACTATCACCTCTTCTTACTTTGAAGGAGCACCATTTATTGGAAATACATATGAAAATACTTCTTCTTTAAATTTCTATCAAAATTATAAAAAATCAACCGCTGCTTTTTTCCAAGAAAAAGTAGAAAATATTTTTAAAAAATTATATAAGTAAAATAAATTTATTAGAGATTTGCAATTTATCATTAATTGTTGTAAGTCTCTTTTTATTATCTAATTTTATTTACTTCCCTTTATCTAGAATTATATTTTTATTTTCCTAAATATCTTTTTTTTGTGTTTTTTTCTAAGTATTGACCTTATATATCAAAAAAAATATAATTATTTTAGGAGATAACTTTTATGATTAATCAAGTAGATGCATCGTTTCATGAATTAGTTCGTCACGGAACACCAGATTTTCCATTTGCTTTTTATAATGATTCATATGCTTATTTAAAAGATCTATACTTTTATTTACATTATCACGACGAATTTGAAATAGTGTTCTGCGTCAAAGGAGATATGAAATTCTTAATCGATGGAGAAGAAGTTTTAGTTGATGAAGGAGGAATGATATTAGTCAATTCCAATGTTCTTCATCAAGTTTGCCATTCTTCTTATCCCTCATCTAAAATAAATACTCTTGTTTTTTCCTCTAAAATGTTTTCCTTATTTCCTGGTTCATTAATAGAAACTAAGTATCTTAACAATCTATATTTACAAAATTTTACTTGTTTAGTGTGTTCCCCTTCCCTTCCTTATCAAAAGAAGGTTATCGATGAATTTGCATCATTGCGACAATATATTTGTAAACCTGATTTTTACGAGATTGGTATTCATATAACTTTGCTTAAAGGCTTAGAAGCTATCGTTTCTTCTTTAGAGCACATGACATTTATTCATAAAAAAAATAAAGTCGATAATCGTATTAGAAAAGCTATAGATTTTATTTCCTCTTCTTATAGCGAATCCATCACTTTAGAGGATATTGCTTCTTCTATTAATTTATCGCCTTCTGAATGTTGTAAATTATTTAAAAAGACGATGAATACATCGCCTATAACATACCTAACAATGCATCGCATTAATATGGCTCGTTCCCTTTTGCAAGATTTTAATCTATCAATTACCGAAGTCGCTCTTCAATGTGGTTTTTCTTCTTCTAATTATTTTACCATCACTTTTAAAAAGTTAACAGGAATGACCCCAAGAGATTATCAAAATAAGATTAAGACAAAATAAATATAGTTATATAAGGAGTCTTTGACTCCTATTTATTTTTTTTATGAAGTGTCTTCTCAAAATCGGTCAACGCCTTTATACTAAAATTGACCGAATCGGTTAATGAGGTGACATATATGAACGATAAATTCTTTTCTTTACCAAAAGAAAAACAACAAAAAATACTAAACGCGGCCTACAAAGTATTTTCCCAAAACTCATATAAAAATAGTCCAATGAGTGAAATAGCCGCTTATTCTTCCATTAGTAAATCATTGCTTTTTCACTATTTCCATAATAAAAAAGAACTGTATATGTATCTTTGGGACTATTGTGCAAAAATAACAATAGAATTTTTACAAAAGTATCGCTGTTATGAACAAAAAAATCTATTTGAGAGTATGGAACGAGGCATGAAAGCCAAGATGGAAATAATAAAAATTTATCCTGATATGGCTCGCTTTGCCATAAGAGCATTTTATGAAAAAGATGAAAATATATGTGCCGCTATACAAGAAAGCTATCATAAATATTTTAATTTGAAGGCTGATAAAACTTTATTAAATCTTGATCCTGAACAATTTATTGAAGGAATAGATATTCCTATGATGTATAAAAATATGTATTTAGCTTCGGAAGGATACCTTTGGGAGATGGTACAAATAGGTAATATTGATTATCAAAAAATGGAGAATGATTTTTCTAAACTGATGGCTTTTTGGAAAAGTATCTATTTAAGAAAGGAAAATAACGATGAGCATAATTAAAATAATGAATCTTACAAAGTCTTATGGAACATCGCGAGGAATTGCCTCCTTAAATTTAGAAATCGAAGAAGGTGAATTCTTTGGTTTTATCGGTCCTAATGGCGCTGGTAAATCTACCACTATCAGAACTTTATTAGGCTTAATTTCACCAACTAGTGGTGAAGCAACTATATATGGAAAAAGTATTACTAAAGATAAAGTATCCATATTAAATGATGTTGGATATCTTCCTTCAGAAGCGATATTCTATCAAGGAATGAAAGTAAAAGATATCTTAAAACTTTCTGCCTCTTTACGAAAAAAAGATTGCTCCTTAGAAAGCGAAATACTTTGTAAACGTCTCAACCTCGATACAAATAAAAAAGTAGAAGAACTTTCTTTTGGCAATCGGAAAAAGGTGGGAATCGTGTGCGCCTTACAACATAAACCCAAGTTGCTAATTCTCGATGAACCAACCAGTGGATTAGATCCCTTGATGCAAAAAGAATTCTTTCGCATTTTACATGAAAGAAATAAAGAAGGAACCACTATCTTTTTATCGAGCCATATTCTTTCTGAAATTGAGCAAAATTGTACGCGTGCAGCACTTATTAAAGAAGGAAAAATAAGCGCTTGTGATAAAGTCGAAAATCTAATTAAAACTAATACAAAGCGCATTACAATACATGGTAAAGTAAATCTAGATCATCTTAAGGGAATTAAGGATAAAAAGGAAGAAGAAAATACATCTTCTTTCCTCTATAACGGAGATATAAACGAGCTCGTTAAAGCTTTATCTTCTTTTAAAATTGATGATTTATTAATCAGTGAACCAAGTTTAGAAGAAATATTTTTACATTATTATGAAGATGAGGAAGAAACATTATGACACTAATTAAACACGAATTAAATCTCAACAAAATATCTTTTATAATTTGGACATCTTCCATTGGCTTATTGATGGCTATATGCATCTTTCTTTATCCTAGTATGAAAAGTCAAATGGAAAATGTAAACGATATGTTTTCATCGATGGGTTCCTTTACTTCAGCTTTTGGTATGGATAGATTAAACTTTGGCACTTTAGTGGGTTTTTATGCAGTCGAATGTGGAAATATATTAGGTCTTGGAGGAGCATTATATGCCTCCTATAGCGCTATTAATATCTTAAGCAAAGAAGAAAAAGATAAAACTAGTGAATTTCTTTTAACTCATCCTATCAGTAGGAAAAGAATAATTTGCGAAAAACTAATTGCTTTAATTATCCAAATTACCGTTTTAAATATTATCGTTTACCTGTTTTCACTTTGTGCGATTAAGATAAGTGGAGAAGATATTCCTTTTAAAGAAATTAGCCTTCTACATCTAGCTTATTATCTTCTTCAAATA
>JBJFEV010000118.1:0-5715 GCA_051891155.1 Bacilli bacterium | reverse complement strand
CTTTTTCTTCATGTCTGCCCCTCCTGTAGCTATTATCATTACTTCATCAAGTTTCCTTGATTTATCTTATTATCAAAGAAAAAAATACTTTATATAATGTTTTTTGCATATTTTTTTAGTAAATCTCACTTTTTGAGACTTAATTTTTACTTTTTTCTCTTAATTAGTGAAACTTGATAATCTTTGATACATATTCATAGCGTATAAGCCAAAACCTTGTTTAATATTATCGACTTTAACATGGGTAACGGCCCCGATAATTCTGTTATCTTGTATAATCGGAGAGCCTGACATTCCCGAATATATGCCTCCCGCTACAGCAAGAAGATTCTTATCAGTTATTTCAAACTCAATTCCTTTTTGCTCATTTTCATCTTGACTATGCAATTTTGTTATTTGAATTTGATATTTTTCCCTTTCAAATCCATTTGTAACGGTATAAATATATGCTTTTCCTAATTTTATATCTTTTTTAGGACAGATTTCATATTTTTGATTATTATCTAAAATATTTCTATTGTATTTACCAAATAATCCCATCGCATCGTTATTGGTCACATCACCTATTTTATTATCTAATTTAGTACTAGTAATCTTTTCTCCTGGATTACCATTTGTTCCCTTTTTGATTCCTTCTACACTCGTTTCATAAATTGATCCGCTGATGAAATCAACTTTCTTTTTCTTTTCATAATTAAATACTGGATGACCAAGGGCTGCATAATAAGAAGTATGTGGATCTATGAACGTTAATGTTCCACTTCCTAAAGTTTTATCCTTAACATATAATCCTGTCTTAACTATTCCATTTTCTTTAGAAATGTGAATCATTCTATCGATACCATTTTCGATATTTAAAGTGATTTCTTTATCATATAAAGATATTTTTTGCACAAAATCATTTATTCCCTCAATCTTATCTCCATTTACACCAACGATTACATCGCCGACTTTAATATCTCCACATGAAACAGGATTATATTTATTGTCATTATATTTAATATCATAACCACCAGTTACTGTTATTCCTTGATCATTTAATTCAAAAACTATATTATTTCCTCCAATATATACTTCAACAGGTTTTACACCACTTATATTTGAAGATAAAAAAATGGAAGCTAATATCATTAATTTTGTCATAATACACCTCTTTCAAGATTATTATTTCCAAAATTCGACATTTCTTCCATTTTTATTAATTATTTATAGTATCCATTAATTCCTTCGCGGCATTTAAGGTATCTTTACTTACAATTGAAGAAGATAACATTTTAGCAATCTCTTCAACTTTAGTTTCATAATCAATTTCATTAATTAAAGTTTGAGTTGATCCATCTTTAACTATCTTTTTGACATAGAATGTATGTTCCCCATTCGCTGCAACTTGAGGCAAATGGGATATGACAATAGTTTGACTATTTGAAGAAATTTTATGAAGTTTTTTACTGACCGCAACACCTACTCTTCCCGAAATACCTGTATCTATTTCATCAAAAATTATAGTACCTGTTGGACTCAATTGATTAAAAATGGTTTTTATAGCTAAATTAATTCGACTTGTTTCTCCTAATGATGCAGTGGAAGATAAGGACATATATTTTCCTCCCGCATTGGCACAAAGTAAAAATTTTACATTATCAATACCATTTTTATTTATGTTAGTAGAAGTAACTTCCACTTTAAAGGAAGCATTTTCTAATAATAAATCATGAATCTCACTATTTATTGAAGAAGAAAGATCCTCGCTGTATTTATGTCTAATAAGTGAGATATCATTCCCTATTTTTTCTAATTCTTTGCTTAAAGAAAAGATGATATTTTCTTGTTTTTCTAACATGTAGTCATAATTTGAACTCAATTCGATTTTTTCTTTTATTTCTTCAAAACGAGCTAAAATAGAGGAAGTAGAATTACCATATTTTCTTGCTAAGCTTCTTAAAGTAGACCTTCTTTGAATTAAAT
Source organism: Bacilli bacterium (assembly GCA_051891155.1). GTDB lineage: Bacteria > Bacillota_I > Bacilli_A > RFN20 > CAG-449 > UBA3210. The sequence goes on along the minus strand of JBJFEV010000118.1, from coordinate 3,750 downwards.
AATCCATCCTTTGAAGGTTATCTTGATACTTTTCAAATTTACTTTTAGCACTTTCATATGCATCTTCTAATTCATAATAGGCCTCATTAAAGCGAGTTATATCTAATTGAATATCTTCATCCTTGATGGAATTTGAGGCTTTTTTAGCTTGATAAAGTAATGATGAAGCTTCTTCAAAATATGAAGAGAATTCGCCAAAAGAGGATGCTAATTTTTCAAATGAGCTTAAAATTTGAATTTCATTTTCGATATCTTCCAATTCGTTATCTTTAATTTCCGCTTTTTCAATTTCGTTATATTGATAACGAAGATATTCTATATCATCAAGAGAATTAAATTCCTCTTTCATTCTTTCTAATTTCGTTTTTTCTTCTAGATATTGATTAAATTTTAATTTATAATCTTTTTTTAAATTGAACCAGGTTGATCCTTTGACTTCTTTTCGTTCAATATAATTATCTAAAAATAATATTTGTTTAGTTTCATCAAAATATGATTGGTCTTTATGTTGAGAATGAATATCGACGATTTCTTCCATAATTGAACGTAAAACGCTTATGGATACTGAACGAGATGAAATTTTGCATGAAGATTTATTAGAAGTATCTAAAGTTCTTGAAACAACTAAGATATTATCATCTGAAATCAAATCTTCATATTCTTCATTTAGTCTATCTATAATTTGTTTATCTTCAATATAAAACTCGCCTTCAATAAAAGCTTTTGTCTTTCCATTTCTAATTTTCTCGAAAGAAGATCTATTCCCCATTAATAGTCCTAATGCATCAATAATAATAGATTTTCCAGCACCTGTTTCACCAATAATTACATTCATACCATCATAAAAATTACATTCTATATCTTCGATAATGGCAAAATTTTTAATCAATAAACGTCTTAACATATTATCACCACCAAAATTATAAATTTTTTTATAAAAAAAGAAAAGTACAACATGAAATGATTCATTTAAAAGTTTGTGAAATAAGTATTTCAAAACAAAAATGAAACAAATTCTTAATTGTACTAATATAATACTAAATATATACTAATATTTTACTTATCTTTAAATTCTTGTTCATTTCCTTCTTCAGATATCAATTTTATCTTTGAAGAAGCTTCTTCAAGTTCTTTAGATAATTCTTTGGATAACTTCATTGCTTCTTCATATAAAGACAATGATTCTTGCAATGAGACATCTTTATTTTCTAATTGAGATATTAATTCTTCTAATTTATTCATTTTTTCTTCAAACTTTAAATTGGCCATACTATTTTCTCCTTTTTTTAATTACAGATGCATCTATTAATCCATCCTTGATTTGAATTGTAATTTGTTCACCAATAGCTACATCATCAATTGAAGTCAATATTTTATTGTTAGATAGCGCTATAAGTGAATAACCTTTATCTAAATATGTAGTTGGATTTAACGCTTCTAATTTCATATTATTGCCTCTTAATAATAAAGATAAGCGTGTAATTTTATTTTCCATTAATGGTTTCAGTATTAAATCTTTGGAATATAATTCATTACTTAAATTTTCAATTTTTAATTTAATTAGATCTAATCCTTTTTTATTTAATTCCCCTACTCTCTTTAAAGATGTAGAAAAATATTCTACTGGACTAATCAATGATTTAGAAGATAAAATTAACATTAATTTATTTCTTTTTTCATCGATTAAGGAATTCATTATACTTGTTAATTTTGATTGTAAATCATCTAAATATAAAAGAATATCTTTCTTATTTAATGTTGCTTTTTCTCCAGCGTCAGTTGGTGTAATTGAAGCAAAATCAGAAACATAGTCAACAAGTGTCTTATCAATTTCATGCCCTACAGCAGTGATAATTGGCGTATTACAACCATGAACCGCTCTTACGACATCTTCTTCATTAAAACATTTTAAATCATCAATAGATCCTCCACCTCGACCTAAAATTAAGGTATCCAAATGGAATGAATCAGCTTGTTTAATTCTTTTAACAATTGTGTGATGAGCTTCTTCTCCTTGCACTTGACAAGGAAATATATATATATCACAATCCCATCTTGATGTGATTGTATGTATTAAATCCTTAACAGCCGCGCCACTTTGTGAAGTTATAATTCCAATTGATTTAGGAGTTCTGTTAATTATTTTCTTTTCTTTATCAAACAACCCCTCTTCTTTTAATTTCTTTTTTAAAGCTTCTAATTTTAATAAATATTGTCCTAAACCAAATGGCTCAATATTTTTTACATATAATTGATAAGTTCCGTTTTTTTCAAAGCAAGAGACGTATCCATATAATATGACTTCATCCCCATTTTTAATATCTATTTTTATTCTATTTACATATGAAGAAAACATCATACAAGAAATTTTAGAATTCTCATCTTTCAACGTAAAATAATAATGACCTGTATAATGTTTATTTAAATTTGATATTTCTCCTTTAACTACGATATTAGTTAATTTAGGATCTTCTTCAATAATATTTTTAATGTAATAATTTAATCGAGTTACAGTTAAAATGTTTTCCATCATAAAACCTTATCTAAAATAGCATTGATAAATTTATAATCTTTATCATCTAAATATTTTTTAGCGAGATTAACCGCTACATTAATTACTGCTATCTTATCAATTTCTTCCTCTACATATTTATGTTCGCTTATAGCTAAAAGGAAAATAGCATGCGCTACTAAATTTATCCTATCTAACTTCCAGTTTATCAAATTAGCGGAAATTAATTCATCAATTTCTTTTTGAAACTTTAATGCTTTTAAAATTGTCTCTTTGGCAAAAACACTTACTTCCTCGTATTCTTCCTCAAATGTATCAATGATCATTTCTTGTAAATCCACATCAGTATTATTTAATCTTTCATAAAATAAACATTGATATAAGACAAACATTATTTTTTCTTGTTCTTGACTTCTACTTAACATAATTATTAAAAATCCTTTCAAAAAAAATAGCCAAAATTTTGGCTTATTCTATATTAGCAACTTTAATCTTAATGCTAAAAGGAACTAATTCTGTCATAGTAGTTAGTTCTTCCGCAATTTCTTGTTGTATTTTCTCACAAATTTCATTTACCTTTTGACCAGCAGAAATTTTTACTTGAATTGTAATTTGAACCTTGTCATTTACGATATCGCAATGAACTGGCTTATGGAACATAAAAACATATTTATTTGAATTAGGTAATACCTTAACACCTTGCATCCTATTTACAATAGTTTGAACGATCTGTTCAAAACAAACTCTAGAAATACCTAATTTACCTCTTTTTGTATAATTTTGAATAAATACATATTCAGCCATATTTCATCACCCTTCCGTATTAGTATTATATAAAATTATCGTTATTTTATCAATAAAAAAGGCTGAGGAATAATATCTCAGCCCTTATTTTAGCGATAATAACTAATTAGCAAAGTCTCATATCGATATCTTGTTCATAAACTTCGATATCTTGACCGTCAAAGTCAATGAAGACCATTGATTCATTAAAGAATTGATCAACTTCAATTAATAGAGATTGTCCACCAGTTACTAATTTAGCATATCTACTATTTCCATAGTCGATAATTGATTGAACTTCACATTCAATACCCATACCTTCTGTAACAAGTTGAATATTTTCTCTCTTGAAGACATATTTGTATTGTTTTGAATAGCAAGCATCGCCTTCAATTGATGTAATTTTAACAACTCTGTCCATTGGAGTAACAATCTTATGACCTTCAATTACATAT
>JBJFEV010000117.1:0-5775 GCA_051891155.1 Bacilli bacterium | reverse complement strand
TGACAAATACAATAATTTTTCTTTTTCTTCCCCATTATTAAACTTTTATAAAGAAATTGATAATATCATGAAATATATTTCATATTTTATGATTGTTTTTTGTCTTATTTGTTTAGTTTCTTCTTTGATTATGATTGCAACTGTTTCTTATTTGTTCTTTGAAGAAAATAAGAAGGAAATAGCCACCTATGTTGTGAGAGGATATTGTAAAAAATCAATATTAATTTATTATTTTTCATTTTCCTTATTACTTGCTTTATATTCATACTTTGTTTCTTGTTTTTCTTTAATTTTTATAATTAGTTATTCTTCTTTATCGTCTTCATCATCATTAATTTCTTCCATAAGAATTGAATCTAGTTTACTTATAATTTTATTATTAGCTTCTTTACTAGTGGCCATCATTTCTTCTTTATTTTCTTTAAAAAAGTTAATTTCTTCATCAACTTTAACTTTGATAAATAGGTAGAAGAAACTTTACATTTTAATAAAGAAAAATAATTTGCTTTTTCAATTAACAATTATACAAAATTAAATGATATTACGATAAAAATTTGGATTGACATATATATATATATATATATATATATATGGTATTATTTTATAATAGTAGATAAATATGTTATTTGATGATATTTTTAGAAAGGAGCAGCTCGAAATGAAGAAATCAATTGTTATTTTACTTGTAGGTCTTTTGTTATGCTCATGTGGAAATAAACAAGCAAAGGATAAAAAATCAGAATATGAAAAATTTATTACTGAATGTATGGAAAGAAACGGGACTGATTTCTTTACAGATGGTTGGTACGAAATTGTTAGAACTGGTTATAAGAATAATGGTGGATATATAACAAATACTTATGAATATTTAAAGGGAAATTTGTCATTTGAAAATTCTTCATATATTGATAATTTTAGTGGCTGTATTATAAGAGTTAATGAATTATTTTATCAATATATTGAAGGTGATTATTATGTATATGAATTTAAAGTTAAGAATCAAAGATGTGCTCTTACCACTAATTATCCTTATAATACATTAACTACTTATGGTCAGAATCTAGATGAAAAAATTCATGTGCGTCTTCCTAACTTATGTTTTGGATTTAATTATACATATGATGAGAGTGGTGTAAATTATATAGAAGATTTAAATGATGATGGAAAGTTCATTAATGAAAAAAAATACACTTTTGATGGTAATACTCTTATAGCACAAAGTTCATATATTATGCCTAACATACAGAAAACATCATATACTGTTCGAACTTATAAAGATTATTCACTTGATAGCATTGAGTACAGTGCATTATATCACGAATGTTCCTCAGATTATAACGCACACTTCTATATTTCTATGAAGAAAAGTGATTCTATATCAATTGAAGTTCCTGATTATTTTGAATATGATATTGATTTTTTAAAAGAAAAAAATTCAAATTTTTCCGACAAAAAAAATATAGACCTTTCTTTTTAATATGACTGATTTGGAGAAATAAAAATGAAAAAAAATTATTTAATTGTAATATTAATTGGTTTGTTAGCTTTTTCTTCTTGTACAAATAATGAAAAAGAACCAATTAAAACAGAAATGGAAATATTTATTGAAAAATACTATGAAAAGTACCCTAATGGATATTATTTTTGTGATGGAAACTATATCATTACATTGATTGATAATATTAAAAGTAATTCACAAGATATATATAGTGAATGGTATAGAATAGAAGGTGAATTTTCTTTTTTACCATCTCATTTTGATGTACAAGCATATTCTTCATCTTTTACATATTTTTGTAATGTATATGACGTTAAAACGTCAAATGTGAACAGATATCGCGTTTCAGATAACGTCTGCTATCATTCTAATATAAAAACTTATTATGTAGAGGGAGTTAAGCAAACGGAAGAAACATCAGAACAGGGAGAAGTATCGCAAAGTAGAATTAAAATTAATGTAGATGATGATATTATTCGTATCTATAATTCTAACTATGAATTAATCAGAGAAAACGGATATGATTGTTGTAGAGTTTATAATGGTAATAATAGTATGACTTTCAGCGTATTTCCTTCTTCAAATGATAAAGATTCTTTTATAGAGTATACATTTACTTATGTTTTCGATGAAAATATGGAATTAACATCCATTCATAGTTATGTAATAGAAAACTATTTGGTCAATAATGTAATGGAGATGCACGAAAAAACATTACTTATTGAAATGAAAGAAAAACATAATGTAGAAGTTGATTTTTCCACTCCAGAAAATTTATCATCTTTATGTGATTTTACAAAAGAAATCACTATTTAGATAAAAGATGAATATTTTTTCTAATAAAATTAGATATTTGTTGAGGCGAATTAATATAAATTTTCACCTCTTTTTCTTTATTAAATAAATGATTTATGATAGTAAAATTATTATTATCGTGATAAGATACTAGTTGTAGTTTAAGAAACTTATTCAATATGAAAGGAACAAAGAATTATGGCATTAAAAGCAGGTATAGTGGGTCTACCAAATGTTGGTAAATCAACTTTATTTAACGCGATCACTTCTTCTCACGTGGAAGCGGCAAATTATCCTTTTGCAACCATCAATCCTAATTCAGGAATTGTTGAATTGAATGATGAAAGAGTGGATAAATTAGTATCATTATTTCACCCAAAGAAAGTAGTAAAAGCAACATTTGAATTTACCGATATTGCCGGACTTGTTAAAGGAGCTTCTAAAGGAGAAGGATTAGGTAATCAATTTTTAGGAAATATCCGTCAATGCGATGCAATATGTCACGTGGTAAGATGCTTTGAAAACTCAGAAATTATCCACGTCGAAAATACTATAGATCCACGTCGCGATATTGAAACTATCAACTTAGAATTGATTTTCGCTGATTTAGAAACAGTAGTAAAAAGAATTGCTAAGGTTGAAACAAAAGCTCATACCACGAAAGAAAAAGAAGCAGTTAAGGAATTTAATGTATTAAGTAAAATTAAAAAGGCATTAGATAATGAATTACCAGCACGCAGTGTGGAATTAGATGATGATGAATTTCTTCTTGCAAAGAGCTATAATTTACTAACTTTAAAACCAGTTATTTATGTTGCAAATGTTTCGGAAGAAGATTACGCTTCTCCTTCTTCATGTGTTTATTATCAAATAGTTAAAGAAATTGCTGAGAAAGAAAAAGCAGAATGCGTACCAATATGCGCTAATATTGAAGAGGAATTATCTTCTTTACCTGAACAAGAAAAATTAGAATATTTAGAATCTTTAGGAGTATCTTCAACCGGTTTAGATCGATTAGTTCATACTTCTTATCATTTATTAAATCTTTCTACTTTCTTTACTGTAGGTGAAGATGAAGTTAGAGCTTGGACGTTTAAAAATGGTATGACTGCACCTCAATGTGCTGGAACAATTCATACTGATTTTGAAAAAGGATTCATTCGTGCAGAAGTTTATTCTTGTTCAGATATCTTTGAATATAAAACGGAAAAAGCTTTAAGAGAAGCGGGAAAAATACGTTCGGAAGGAAAAACATACTTAGTTAAAGATGGCGATTGTATGTTGATTAGATTCAATGTCTAGTATGAGTAAGTTATTGTTTAGAATCGGTCAATCTCGCGACATCCACCGCCTTGAAGAGAATGGAAGAACGTTGATTCTTGGAGGAGTAAAACTTCCTTTTTATAAAGGACCAGTTTCTCATTCTGATGGTGATTGCTTATATCACGCTATTGGGGAGGCTATCTTAGGGGCTCTAGCTAAAGGGGATTTAGGAAAATTGTTTCCTGACAACGACCCAAAATATAAAGATTTTGATTCTTCATTAATCATTAAAGAAATTGTGAAAATAATGAAAGAAGAAGGATATGAGGTTTGTAATATTGATGCTTCTATAATTATTGAAAAACCAAAGCTAGCTCCTTATATAGTAGAAATGAGAAAGAATGTTGCTTCTTTACTTGAATGTGAGATAAACGAAGTCTCTATCAAAGCTCAAACAAATGAAAAGTGTGGAGAAGTGGGAAGAGAAGAAGCAGTAGAATGTCAAGCTATTGTTCTTTTGCAAAAGATATAGTTATTTATAGTAAGTGAATGATTTTTGATTTGATTTTGTGTTTAATATAGAAAAAGGCTTAAGAGAAGATGAAGGTGTAAAAAATACATTTTCATCTTTTTTGATTATGGAAGAAACAATTTCCTTAAATAATACTTTAGCTAACTTCTTATCATAAACTTCTTTATTTTCATCATTTCCTACATATATTCCAATAGTATACTTACTATTATATCCCACTACATAAGAGGAAGAAGTGGTTGAACCGGTTTTTGCTGCGAAAGTAACGCTTGGTTCATAGTAGAGTAAAGAAGGTGTCATATATGATAAAAAAGCTTTATCGAATGGACTTCTCAGCATATATGACATCTTTATCGCTGTATCTTCTTGGAATAACTTTATCTTTTTGCTTTTTCCTTTTAGTAATAAATTTCCTGTACTAGTTTTTAATTCTTTAAAAAATGAAGGATAGTAATAAGTTCCTTTAGACGCGAAAGCGTTGTATATTGATGTCAGTTCAAGTAAAGACATTTCAACAGTACCTAGTGCAATAGTAGGATTGATATTTTCGACTTCTATTCCAATTTCTTTTAATTTGGATGCAATGAATTTTGATCCAAGTAACAAAGTTACTTTACTGCTATAAATATTGTCAGATAGAGAAAGAGCTTCTACCATAGTAATGTCACGATTTGCATATCTATCACCAACATTACGTGGAGAATATTCTCCAATTTCATCAATGTTAAAGGTAGTTTTTTCTGATCTTAATTTTGTAACTGGAGTGAAACCATTTTCTAGTGCGATAGAGTAAATAAAAGGCTTAATTGTAGATCCTATTTGCTTTGAAGAAAAAATACTTCTATTATATGAAGAAAGAGAATAATCTTTACCTCCAACTAAACTAATAACTTTTGATGAATTTGGTTTCATTATTACAACTCCAATTTCATCATATGGGTTAGAATGTTTCTTCACAATTTCTTCAACTATACTTTGTACGCGTTTATCTAAATATGAATAAAAATTTAAGCCTTTTTTATAAGTGGATTCATTTACATATTTTTTAGCCTCGTTTATACAAGAATCATAATAATAAAGGAAGCTGTCTTTTTCTTTGCTTTTGAAACTAAAATTAAGTTTTTTTTGAAGTTCTTCATAATATGTATTAACATCGATGATTCCTTCTTTATATAAAGAATAGAGAACATTATTCTTTTGCTTTTTAGCTGCTTCTTCGTCAATGTCAGGGGCATAGTTGTTAGGAGATTTTAGTATTCCTACTAACAATGCGCTTTGAGCGTAATCTAAAGAGGAAGGAGGTGTATCAAAATAGTAAGAAGATGCGGCTTCTATCCCATATAAATTATGACCAAAATACACTGAATTTAGATACAACTCAAGTATTTCATTTTTAGTATAGTTTTGTTCTATTTTTTTGGTTATTAATGCTTCTTTTACTTTTCTAGATAAAGTCTTTTCATTGCTTAAATATATAGTTCTAGCTAATTGTTGGGTTATGGTAGAAGCTCCTTCTTTGATGCTTAAGGAAGTTATGTTATTAACCAAAGCTTTTATTATTCTTTTCACATCAAATCCGGAATGTTTGTAAAAAGACTTATCTTCACTTACTATTAGAGTTTGTTTCATTTCATCAGATATATTTTCAAGTGTGACATAGGAAGCATATTCGTTTTTAATGCAAGAA
>JBJFEV010000116.1:0-5854 GCA_051891155.1 Bacilli bacterium | reverse complement strand
GTATTAAATATAAAAGAAAGATTCTTGTCATAGGCCGTTCTATGGAAACTGCCTTTAAAATTTCTCGTGATTATGGTTATATCAAAGCACCAGATTCTCAATTTATTACCGCTGATCAATTAAAAGATTATAAAAATAATGAAGTAGCTATCATTTGTACCGGTTCACAAGGTGAACCAATGGCGGCTCTAAGCCGTATTGCTTCCGGAACTCATAATTTAATAAAAATCATTCCTGGAGACACCATTGTTTTCTCTTCTAGTGCTATTCCTGGTAACACAATTTCTATTCTAAAAGTATGCAATGATCTGCAAAAAGCAGGAGCTAATGTCATAACCAATTCCGTCTTTACCAATCTTCACGCATCTGGTCACCCTTCTAAACATGAATTAAGATTGATGTTAAAATTAGTTCGACCAAAATACTTTATGCCTGTGCATGGTGAATTACATATGTTAAAGATTCATGGACTAATCGCTGAACAAATAGGAATTCCAAAGGAAAACATCTTCATCTGTGGAAATGGCGATGTACTTGAATTATTCCATCACGAAATTACGAGAAGTTCTCGTCGAGTTGATGCTGATAATATCTATATCGATGGAAAAGATGTCACTGGTCTTTCTACCGCGGTTATATTAGATCGTAACATCTTAGCGGATGATGGAATGGTTGCAGCCTTAATCGCGATTGATTCTAGGAGCAATGAAGTTCTTGCTCTTCCTGAAATTATCACTAAAGGATTTGTCTATCCTGATGAAAAATCAATTGCTATGATTAATGAATCCAAAGTAATACTTAAAGAAGCTATATCAGAAATCATGAAAAGAAAAACCACTTTTGGGGAAATAAAAAATGTAGCAAAATCCGTCTTATCAAGTTACTATTTCAAACACACTCATCGTAATCCGATGATTATTCCTCTTATAATGAATAAATTAGAAGAAAAATAGATATGGTCATATTAGCTAGTAAATCACCTCGAAGAATCGAACTTCTAAAACAAATCTTTTCTTCTTTTGAAATAATACCCGCGGATATCGACGAATATCTTTATCCTGAAGATCAACTTTCATTTGTGAAAGCTAAGGCTATTTCCTCGCTATATCCTTCTTCATTAATTCTATCCGCTGATACTTTAGTAATTAAAGATAATAAAGTCTACGGAAAGCCAAAAGATGAGGAGGACGCTCGCAGAATGCTACATGAGTTATCTTCTTCCATGCATGAAGTAAAAACATATTATTCAATCGTTTTAGAGGAAAAAGGAATCTACATCACTAAATGCGTGACATCAAAAGTATATTTTTCTTCATTATCCGATGAATTGATTGAAGCATATATTAAAACTAAATCACCTTTAGATAAAGCCGGAGCTTATGGTATTCAAGATAAAAATTTTCCTTTAATTGATCATATTGAAGGAAGTTACAATAATATAGTAGGTTTCCCTATAGAAGAAATTAGGCAAGATTTAATAGCTCTTGGGCTAATTGATTAATCTAAAAATGCACACCTTCGTAATTTAAAGTGACGGAGGTGTTTTTATGTTTCCTATGTTTTTTCCTTATCCATGGAGCGATAATGACATAACTACATATTTTAAAGCCCATAATGATGAGAGAGTAGGTGGAATTATTCTTCCTTTTTTAGGTGGCGTACTTCTTGGAGGTTTACTTCTTCCTCGTCCAAATACATATGTACCGATTAAAACAATGCCCTATTATGGACCGATGGGACCTTACTATCAACCACCATTTCTAACAAGTCCTCAAACCACTTCTTCTATACAAGGACAATAAAAAAGCACATTAGATTCTAATGTGTCTTTTCTTATTTGTTTATATAATTTACTATCTCTTCACTTATAGAACCAACAAGAAGAGTTGTTTTTGTGGTCATTTTTATAATGGAAGATACACCTAGTTCTTTAATCTTATCTTCTTTCAATAAATCATGGTTAGAAAGAACAACATTTAATCTTGAGCCTTTTGCTTCAGCGCTGATGATATTTTGTTTTCCTCCCATACAATTCACAATTTCTATGATGGTAGTAGAAATTTCTTTATCAATTTCTTTATTTTTCTTTTTTCTTTTTAAGATTAAAATCAAAACGATAAGGCCAATACAAATTACAACAAATAAAACGCATATAGCCACGAATAAAAATAAATTTTCACTAATAAATTTTCCCATATTTCCTTCTTTCTTTACACGATAAACGAACTTCTTAATCGATCAAAATAATCTCTTTTTTTAGTGTTTAGCAATCTAACTTTTTTATCAGATAAATAAACGACTAAATCTAAATTACTATCATCGATAATTGTATCAAAAAGATTGTCATATCCCACGATACAATTAAAGAATTTACCTTTTATGCTAATAACATCTTTAGGCCCTAAAACTAATGGTGATTTTAATGATCGATAAGCATTGTGATTAATTCCAGCAACTTCACTCATTATTATTGTCTCCATATTCGGATTAATTAAAGGTCCATTCAAACTGTGATTATAGCCCGAAGATCCTAAAGAAGTAGAAAAGTTTAATCCGTTACCATGATAATTTTCTAATAACTTTTCATTTATATAAATTTCACTTTTCATCGTTTTATAAGGACTCTCAATACGCACTTCATTCATCGCATAATATTCTTTATTTCCTATCTTCAAACATAAGAGTGAAACCTCATCGACAATTTGTTTATTGCTCGAAATAGCCCTTACTATTTCTTCTTCATCAGAAGAAAGATAATCACATAAAAAACCTAATTTACCAGTATGAATCCCGACGATAATCACTTTATCCAATCTATCTTCATACTTGTGTAGACTTCTTAATAGCGTTCCATCTCCTCCGACAGAAATGACATAATCAGGATTTTCTTCATCTTCTTGTAATCCTTCAAATAATAAACGTTTTTTTAAAGACTCTTTAACATTTAAAGAGTAGTTATTTTTTTTATTTACAATAAAAAACTTCATATTTGTCACTCCTTCTAGATTTATTATAAGAAATATTGTATCATAAAAAAAGCAAAACAAGGAGAAATGTCAAATGAGTTCAAATATAGAAATTGAAGCAAAAGTTTTACTCAATCAAGAAGAATATGAAAAGATTATCGATGTTTTATCTTTAGAAAAATATCGTAAAGTTAAACAAATCAATTATTACATTGATACTAAAGACCGTTTCTTAAAGAAAAATGGTATCGCATTAAGAGTTAGAGAAAAAGATGATTTTGAATTAACTTTGAAAACTCCATTAAGTGAAGGTCTTTTAGAAAAGAGTGAATCTATTACTTGGCGTGACTTTGAGCTTTTACAAGATAAAAACATCTTTCCAGAAGGAAACATCAAAAATTTTCTTTCCATATTAGGTGTTAAAATAAATGAATTAACAATTTTAACTTGCTTACAAACTGAAAGAATTGATTTTCAATATAAAGGTGGAAAGATATCGCTAGATAAAAACACTTATTCAGGTGTTATCGATTACGAATTAGAAATTGAACATACATCGATGGATAAAGCGCAAGCATTAACAGAAGAAGTTTTAAAAGAATGTGGCATTGAGAAAAAACCTCAAAATCACATTTCTAAACAAGCTCGTGCTTTAAACATCCTTAATAAATAAGGAGTCTATAAAATGGAAAATATTTTAAGTGGTGTCAAGCCTACTGGTCAATTGACACTTGGAAATTATATCGGTGCTTTACGTAACTTCCCTAAATATCAAAATGGTGAAGATCATGTTTTTGTTTTCATCGCTGATTTACATGCTCTTACTTTACCAATCGAGCCAGAAACTCTATACAACAACACACGTGATATTGTCGCATTTTATTTAGCTTGCGGTTTAGATCCTTCTAAAGCATCTATCTTTTTACAATCACAAGTGCCCGCTCATGCGGAATTAGCGACAATTCTTGGCAATTATGCCTATATGGGTGAGATGTCTAGAATGACACAATTCAAAGAAAAAAGTTCAAAATTGAATGAGAAAAAAATTGGTTTAGGTTTGTTCACATATCCAGTCCTTATGGCGGCTGATATTATCTTATATGATGCGAAAAAGGTACCTGTTGGCGAAGACCAAAAACAACACGTTGAACTAGCACGTGATTTAGTTATTAGATTTAATCATCAATATAAGCAAGATGTTTTTGTTTTACCAGAACCTGTAATATCTTCTTCCGGTGCAAGAATTATGTCTTTATCTGATCCAAATAAAAAAATGTCCAAGAGCGATGCTAATGGTGATATATTTTTAAAGGATGATCCCGCTGTCGCAAGAAAAAAGATTATGCGTGCAGTAACCGATCTTGGTAGCGAAGTAAAATATGATAAAGAAAATAAACCTGGTATCTCTAATTTATTGGTGATTTATTCATCATTAAAAGAAATAAGTATCGAAGAAGCAGAAAAAGAATTTGAAGGATACCGTTATGGTGATTTTAAAAAAGCTGTTGCTGACGTAGTATGCGCTAAGCTAGAAGAACTTCAAACAAAATATAAAGAAGTTTTAGAATCAGGTATTATTGATAAAGTATTAGAAAAAGGGGCTGCTGAAGCTTCTCTTATTGCCAATGAAACATTAAGAAGAGTCAAAAAAGTTATCGGCCTTTATGGAGCAAAATAAGCTTTTTCCAAGTTTTATCAAAATAAGTAGTAAAACCTACAATAAGAAGTCCTATAGGTAAGCAATAGACTTCTTTTTGTTTTAGTATATATTTTACATATTCCTCTATCGAATATCCCATTGTAAACAAAGAGGAATATATGGTAATATATACCATTCCCAGAGATGTTAAAAACACTCCCACAATATAAAGTAAAATTCGATATATCAAAATAATCACCATTCAAATATATGGTAAATAAATAATATTAATGAAAGGAAAAAATAAAGTTATTCATATTTTGAATAATTTTATTATACAAGAAAACATGAATAAATATCTTATCGCATTAGATATGGATGGCACCTTATTGAACTCTTCTCAAAAAATAGGAAAATTAACATCATCCTATCTTCATTCTTTAGCGCTTTCTGGTCACATTATTGTAATTGCTTCTGGAAGACCATTTCGTTCCATAGAGCCATACTACAATGAGTTAGGTTTATCTTCTCCATGTATTTGTTATAATGGAGGCTATATTTATTCTTCAGAAAAGAATTTTGAAGAAGATTCCTTCTTTATTCCCAAAGAAGTTTGCATCGATGTAATTTCTACATTAGATCGATCACGTTTACTAAATGTGATGTGTGAAAACTCTTCTTCAATGCATCTTCTTCACCAAGATGATATTCTTAGTAAATATTTTTTTATGGATAAAATCAATATTGTATATGGTGAGTTGAAAGATACCTTGCAAGATGATCCTAATATCATTATTTTTAGAGCGACCGATGAAAAAGAAGATTTTAAGCAAGAAATCACAAAAGCCGTTGAAAAGCATGGCTTGAAAATAAGATTTTGGTCAGGATTAACATCCTTTTCTGAAATTTATTCTCCAAAAGTCACTAAAGCCCACGCATTAAATAAAATTGCACAGTATTATCAAATTCCCAAAGAAAATATTATTGCTTTTGGAGACGCTCCAAATGACCTAGAAATGCTAGAAGAAGCCGGAGTAGGCGTGGCTATGAAAAACGCATCAAGCGAATTATTAAAAGTTGCTAAATATATCACTCCAACTGATAATAACCATGATGGCATATACTATTTTTTACAAGATTTTTTCGCTAATAAAAACATCTAATGTTCATTCCATTAGATGTTTTTTCTTACATAATTATAAACCTAAATATGATAATACTGCGTTATGCATTCTGACCGTTTTATCAG
>JBJFEV010000115.1:0-5859 GCA_051891155.1 Bacilli bacterium | reverse complement strand
CTATCAAGGTTTCCATCCGTTTCCATCTCTAGAACGATATGACCAAGCATATCGATTTCGTTAGGAGATAGCTCGATTTCTTTTTGGAGAATTTCGTCTCCTTCAATTAGACGAGTAGCCACAAAGCGGGTAGGATAATTTAACTTTTTAGCGTGATCATCAATCAAATTCATCATCGCGTGAATCGCTCTATGTACGGGTGTTGATTCTTCACATATATCATTTTTCTTTGGAAGAGAATGGGAGGAGGCGATTCTTTTAACATGTTCAAGTAATTCTTTAATTCCTTCTCCTTTTGATGCTGAAATAGCGCATACTTCAATTCCTAAACTGTCCTCTAGTTTATTTAAAGATATGGAATTACCAGCATTTTTAACTTCATCCATCATATTAAGGGCAATAACCATTGGAACATTTAGTTCTGCAAGTTGAAGGGTAAGATATAAACTTCTTTCTATATTAGTTGCATCGATAATATTTAAAATAATATCTACGTTATTTTTTAAGATATAATCACGTGTAACAATCTCTTCTTTGGAGTATGGAGAAAGAGAATAAATACCAGGTAAATCCACTATCTCAATTTTTTCTTTGGCATCTTTTATAATACCAATTTTTGAATCTACGGTTACGCCTGGAAAATTTCCTACATGCTGTGATGAGCCAGTTAAAACATTAAACAAAGTGGTTTTTCCACAATTTTGATTACCTACAAGTGCAATTAACATATTATTCCACCTCGATTAATTCAGCATCACTTTTTCGTATAGAAAGTTCGTACCCTCTTATATGTATTTGTAAAGGATCACCAAGAGGCGCAACTTTGGAAATTTTTATTTTTGTACCTGGGATAATTCCCATTTCTAATAGGCGATGGCGCAAAGCACCTTGTCCATTAACTTTAGCA
The DNA here is from genome assembly GCA_051891155.1 of Bacilli bacterium. Taxonomy (GTDB): domain Bacteria; phylum Bacillota_I; class Bacilli_A; order RFN20; family CAG-449; genus UBA3210. Next base: position 4,952 of record JBJFEV010000115.1, on the reverse strand, counting down.
ATGATGTGTTCTTCATTTATTGGAAGTTCTGATAACTTCATTATTGATCACCTCTATTGAAATCTTGCAATACGATTATACATAACTAACTATTATTAAGTAAATTGTTTTTACTTAATTGGCATAAAAAAACGCATTATTAATGCGCTTTTAATTAATTATATTTTTTATAGTGTTCCTTTAGTCTTTGAAATGTTTCTTCGGATAAATCGTGCTCTATTTTACAAGCATCTTTTAAAGCTGTATCTTCGCTTACGCCAAGAGATATTAATAATTTAGCTATCATTTGATGCCTTTCAAAAATTGATGAGGCAATAGATAGTCCATCATCCGTCAATGTGATAAAACCTGTTGATTCGTCAACATTTACATAATGTTTTTCTTTAAGTTTTTTTAATGCGATACTGACGCTTGGTTTAGAATAATTCATAGAATTAGCAATATCTATAGCTCGAACGTTTCCTTTATCTTTGGATAACATAAGGATTCTTTCTAAATAGTCTTCTTCAGATTCAAAATGTGTCATATTTACATCTCCTTGCCCTTATTTTAGCAAACTAATTATCTTTTATCAATTCTACTTTTTTATAAAAAAATCACTCCAATAATGTATGGAGTGATTTGAGTGATAATTCACATTTTTAACACTATTATTTTATTTAAAAGTATAAGAAATTGTTGTTGTTGTATCTATTTCGTTTGAAGCAGTATATGTAACACTAGTGATTGTGTATGATTTTAATGATTGAGTAAATACATTGGTCTTTAGTTCAACTGAAACATTATCCTTAGAGGCAAATGCGGTAAAATATATTGACTTTTGAGTTACTTTATCTAAATTATCAGAAATTAATTCACCATAAGGTAATCCAGTTGCAGTATATGGAGTGGCAATGTAAAGAGATGTAAGTACTCCTAATTTCCATAAAGATTCAGTCATTTCAGTTAATTCGCCTTTTTCTCTATACATATATTTACTATTTTGAATATAGTATGATGCATTGGAAGTTGTATCTTCATAGAATTCTCCTTGAAGATATTTATACATAGTAGAATTTATGTCTAAAACAAATTTATCGTCTTTACCAGACTTCTTTATTGTTATAGAAACACGACTGTTTACTGAACTAGAACGGACATCCATAACGCAATTACATGTGAAATTATTTATTTCATTAGCTTCATCAAATGAAGCAATTTTTAGTGCTTGTGGATCAATTTCCTTAACCTTATCTTCCACAAGAGATAGTGGAACTTCTTTATCGAATGCGAATAAATAAACACCCGCGGCAATCACAACTAAAAGAATGATTGTAAAAAATATACTAAAAAATTTTTTCATCTTAAATTTTCCTTTCTTTTTTTGATAAATATCGTTATAAAATAGGGCTACTAATTTTAGCCCTATTGAATAATATTATTACAAACTAACTTGATTATTCGCTCATACAAGAAGCGTATACGTAACAAGTGCAACCAGAAGTAGACATTGTAACTTTTAGATAATATGTTCCTATTGATAATTGTTCGCCATAGAAAATATGTGGAGCTAGGCTTGAAACATTTGTTATTTCCATATCGTTGCTATCGTAAAGTTCAAGTGATACGTCTGATAATGTAGTATTAGTAGAATCCTTTAAAACGATTTGGAAGTTTGTACTAGTTTTTTCACCATTTACTTCGTGATAGTCATTAATCATATTTTGAGTAAGTTCAATACAGAAATATTTAACGCTTGCTGCAGACAAATATTTTTTTGCGGATGTTAGTCTTTGAATTGTAGGGTCATAAGTTGTAGGGATTGCCCATTTTTTACTATTTCCTATAGTACCATAGTGAGTGACATTAATTTTGTATGTTCCTTCGGCATTAAATGTTAATTCAAAATAATGAATTCCTTCTTTTTTAAGCTTTAAGATAGTATCATGATCATCATAACCTTCTCCGCTTCCTTCTCTAGTTGCCATAAATTGACCAGCGGCCATAATCATTACTTCATCTTTAATTACTTCTTTATTTTCATCATAGATTTTACAATTTGTAACATCAGTTTTGGTTTGTGATGTTTTATTAATATTAATCCAATAATATTCATCTGTAATATCTTCACAATCTGTTACATTGTATTGGAAATAATAAGTTCCTTTTGTTTCCTCGGTTATCTCTATTTCGGTATATTTTAATTCTTCGGTACATTTTTGGAATGCGACTTCAGTTATTTGGTTAAAGACAATAACCTCTTCTTTTTGATATCCACATTCACAAGTAAATGTTTTAGATCCATTTTTAAAGAATGTAGCTTCTTTAGTTACTACTCCTTCATCAAATACGTGTGCAGCATAATCTAATTTTTCTGTGCAACCTTCACATTCGTGGTAGTGGTGAGTATCAGTATAAGACCAATCTGATTTAGCGTTATGAATATGTTCAGTTGATGTATTTTCTGCTGTGGAAATAGTGCTTACAATATTAGAACTTGAAGATGAATCTTTCTTTTTACTTCCACATGATGATAACAAAACCATTGATGGAGTTATTGTTAAGGTTGTTAATAATAAAAGTAATTTCTTTTTCTTGTCCATTTTTAAAATCTCCTTTGTTTAATTACGTTATTATTTTATCAAATCAATATATATTTGTCTTAATTTTAGAGGTCGACAATTAGTATAAACCTTAGAATTAAGTTTACTTTTGGTCTACCTTTTTTTGTCTTAATCAATATAAATAGTAATTGTTATTTTTATATAATCGTTAATGTTATTGCTTTATCCATACTACTGGAGTGATTTCATCTTCTGCATATTTCCAGTAGTTATCATCATATGCTGTTCCTTCTTCATTTAAAGCAGGTTCATTTTCAGAATAATAATATATCGTAGAAGAAGATAAGTTTCCATTTAATTCATCGCCGATAAAGCAATCATTCCAAGAAGAAGCATCACCATAATAATAAATTTCTGAAAGAGCATTACAACCATAAAATGTCATATTTGGAATGCTGATGTTTTTATTACGTATAACAACTGATTTAAGGGCATAGCAATAATTAAATACATATGAGCCTAGTTCTACTTGTGAACCAATAACTGCACTTATTAAAGATGAACATGAAGAGAAGCATGAATTTCCAACTTTTTGAACACTGTCAGAAATAATTACTTTTTCTAAATTAGTTGATCTGCGGAATGCATATTTTTCAATTTCAGTAACACCACTAGAAATAATTACTTCAGTTAATTTGCTACCGTAGAATGCGTTTTGATGAATTTTGTAATTTTGACCTTGATATGAATCAGGTAAAGTAAGTTTGGTTTGTTCTCCAAAGTAACCAGTTAAATATATTTCATTACTGTTTTTAACATAAAATTGGAAACCATCTTTGTCACATTCTTGAATTTTGGAAGGTGAATCTAAAGATGTATATATATCGATAGCGTTATGGTAATGATCAATTTTTGAATATTTTCCGATACTTATAGAAGATAAATTATATATTTCCAGTAATTGTGGACATGTTCCAAAAGCGAATGTACTAATAAAGATTAATCCACTATTTAATGTAACTGATTGTAAGGATAAAGAATTAAATGCACCATAACTTATGCTTTTTACATTATTTGGAAGAATCAATTTTTTGATTTTTTTATTTTCATAAAAGAATCCTCCAGCAATAATTTCCGTATCTTTATGGATAGAAAGGTTTTCGATATTGTCACCAACATAATATAAAATTTTATAAGGATTTTCTTGAGAGCCTAAGTAATTTGCTCCTTCATATTCTGTTATTAATGAAGATGTTTTACCAAAAGCTGGGTATCCGATATTACGTAAACCTTTTCCAAATTTAATACTTTCAAGGGAATTACAACCTTCAAATGCTTGTGTTTCAATGTTTCTAACTGAATCTGGAATGATTAAGGTTTTAATCGCATTTTTTGAAAAAGAACAATAATCGATATATGTCACATTTTCTCCTATCGTTAATGATTCAAGAGCGGAACAATCATAAAAAGAATAACTATTAATCATTTTTAATGAATTTGGTACTTTAAGCTCTGTCAATGATTTACATGAGCAAAAAGCGAAAATTCCGATATTTGCAATATTGTCATTTAAAGAGATAGAAGATAAAGAAGAACAAGAAAAGAATGCTCTTTCTTCAATGTTTTTGACAGTATCAGGTAAATTTATCTTTTTCAAATTTATACATTCGAAAAATGCGTCAGATCCAATTTCAATAATATTATTTCCAAGAGTTATTTCTTCTATTTTATCATTACCTTTTAATGCGCTGCTTAGGATAATTCTTGTATCTTTATTGATTGATAAAGAAGTGGCACTTGTATCTTTCATTCCTACAAATGCTAAATATTTGTTAGTATCGTTTCCGATATATAAACCATTTTCGTATTCATTGCATTGTAAATTGGTGCAAGCACTGAGCATATTAGCATCAATTTGTACGATTGAAGAAGGAAGTGAAATTTTTTCTAAATCTGTATAGTTTTTGAATGTATTATAACCTATAAATTTTGTATTGCTATGAACAGTTAATGTTTTTTGTGATTTGTCAATTACATCCAATAGAAAAAGATATTTATTGTCTTTACTACCAATATATTTACCATTCTCATAAACAGTATAATTTAATGTTTCATAATCGGTTGGGAAGGCTGAATAGCTAATAAAGTCTAAATTGTCACCTAAAATGATGTTAGTTAAATTTTTGCATCCCTCAAAAGCACAATAGTCAATCACCTTTGTTGAATCAGGTATCTCAATAGTGGAAAGCGAAGAGTTATAAGAAAATGATCCATAACCCACATATTCAACATTTTTTCCTAAAGTAACTGATTCTAATGATGAATTATCAGAAATAGCATAATATCCAATACTAGTCACTGTATCAGGTATTTTTATGCTTTTTACATGATCGGTGTATGAGATAGCAC
>JBJFEV010000114.1:0-5891 GCA_051891155.1 Bacilli bacterium | reverse complement strand
CATTGCTTCTGACAAAATTGAAATTGATAAGCATTGTCCTTTTTCTTCATTAATTGATGAAATTAAAACTTACTTATAAAAAATATTTATTTTTTTCAAAAGAGATATATAATTTTATATGATATAGAATAAAGGAGGGCAATAATATGTGGATAATTCCTCTATTAGTTGTATTACTATTAATAATTATATATTTAAGTTTTTCATTGATGGTTGTAGAAATCTTTTATAACCGTTCTTTAGTACGTCCTAAACCAAATAAAAAACAATCTAAAATCCAAAAAGAGATGGCAGATGAACTATTTAATGATGAAAGACGCAAAGAATTTAAAATCGCGTATGCTGATATTCTCAATTCATCTGAAGAAGTTGAAATCCTTAATGATAAAGGGGAAAAATTAAAAGGTAGATTACTTAAAAGAAATGATGATCCTCTATGGGTAATTTGTTGTCATGGATGGATGAGCAATAAAGAAAACGATACCGCTTTTTCCGGAAAATGCTTCTACGATCATGGATATAACATTTTAATGGTAGATCACTATGCCCATGGACAATCAGAGGGGAAAAGAATTGGCTTTGGAATAAATGATGCACCTAATGCTTTAAAATGGATAAAATACTTAAATGAGCGGATGCATAATCCTCAAATTATTTTATGGGGTGTTTCAATGGGAGCCTCTACTCTTATGTACTTATCCGCGAATGAAGAATTACCAAGTAATGTCAAGTGCATAATCGCCGACTGCGGCTTTACTTCACCATATGAGGAATTCTCCTATTTAGCAAAATATCGTTACCATTTACCATTATTTCCAACGATGATGTTTATGAGAATGAAAACTAAAAAATTAAATGGTTACGATATGAAAACAAGCACTTATGATTCTTTGCAAAAATCAAAAGCACCTGTTCTATTTATATGCGGTGATAATGATACGTTCGTACCACTTAAATTTACCAAAAAGAATTATGAAATGACCAATAATGAAAAAGAATTATTGGTAGTAAAAGATGCGATACATGGATCATGTTATATGACCAATAAAGAAGAATATTATCAAGCTGTAAAATCTTTTACTGAAAAATATATCGATTAACTCTTTTTACTTTGTAAAGAACTACATCCATTCATAATAAATTGAGAAATTATTTTCTTTAATTCATCAACATATAAACGCTTGCCATTTAAAATCCAATGGCTTAGACTAGTCCAAATAGAAGTAACAATAAAATTACTATACAAAATGGATTGGTCTTTTTTTATATCAAATTTTTCCATTACCAATTTAGAAATAATATCTATTTGTCTTTGGCAATACTGACTTTTAAAAAATAAATTATTTTTTTGCAATGATAAGCCACAAATGAGTTCCTTTTTTTTCATTGTTTCTTCAATAATAATATTTTGGAAACATACAATTTCATTACCATCTATACATTTCTTAAAATTGATTATTCTTGTTTCTATCTCTTCGTCTAATTTTTTGAAATGCTCTTCAATGACATCATAAATAGAGGAATAATGAAGATAAAATGTTTTACGAGAAATTCTTGCATTTTTACATAATTCAGAAATAGAAATATCATCTATTTCTTTCTCCAGTAAACATTTGTTCAAACTAATATAAATCATCTTTTTAGTTTTAATTATTCTTTTATCCATAAATTATTTTCCCTTCAAATTACTTAATCCATAAAAAAGACAATCATTTATTATAGTTTCTATTTCTTCAAAAGATAAATCAATTTCCCTACTCACAAAAATTGAAAAATTATTTATCAAAGCGGATGCCATCATATTGCAAAAATATGTAACAATATTTTCGTCAATTTCAAATTCATTTTTTATTATCTTTTCTATTTCTAAATGCAAAATATCAATTATCTTTTTGGAAATTATTAACTTTTTATCTTTTTTCATTATAGATTTTATCAATTCTTTATGATTTAAATACATAGAACAAATACATGCATTGATAAACAAAATAAAATTATGAAAATTTACTGTAGAATAATAATCTGAAAATTCAACCTTCAATTTAGTATATATATCATTAATTATTTCATCAATAACATTATCTATAGAAGAATAATGTAAGTAAAAAGTTTTTCTTGAAATATTTGCTTTACCAGTTAACTGCGATATACTGATATCCTCAAAATCATTTTCAACATATAGTTCCACCAATGCTTGATAGATAGCTTTTTTTGTTTTAGTAATACGCTTATCTTCCATAAATAACAACATCCTTTTCACACATATATAATACACCTATGTATATTAATACACAAATGTAAATTTAGTTACATTTGCAACAAAAACACCTTAAAATGGACTATGTTATATCAATTTACTAGATATATCTAGTAAATTATGTCTCAATTTGTTTATTTTCCGTCAAGTTTTATGATATAGTGATTATATTGTTGGGAGTTGATGTGTTATGAAAAAAATGGAAATAAAAAATCAAGCAACATTGTTAGGAATTGATGTTGGGTCAACCACAATCAAAGTAGTCCTATTCAAAAAAGGAGAACTTGTATATTCTACATATGAACGTCACTATTCAATGGTTAGGACTAAAGCACTTGAAATAGTTAAGAGATTAAAAGATGAAATACAAGATGAAAAAATATATATTGCCATTTCAGGATCAGCTGGATTAGGCCTAGTAAAAGAAAATGATATACCTTTCGTTCAAGAAGTATATGCCACATCTGAATTAGTTAAAGAATTAGTTCCTCAAACTAATGTGGTTATTGAATTAGGTGGCGAAGATGCAAAAGTAATTTTCTTTGATAAGAGCGGATGCGATGAAAGAATGAACGGAACTTGTGCTGGCGGTACAGGAGCGTTCATCGATCAAATGGCTACTCTACTTAATATATCATTAGAAGAGATGGATGAATTATCATTAAAGTCAACCCGCATTTATCCGATTGCTTCTCGTTGCGGTGTATTTGCCAAAACCGATATTCAACCATTATTAAACCAAGGCGCTAAAAAAGAAGATGTCGCGGCTTCTATATTCCAAGCGGTATGCAATCAAACTATCGCAGGTCTAGCTCAAGGAAAGAGAATTAAAGGTAATGTATTATTCTTAGGAGGACCATTAACTTATAATCTAGGCTTAAGAAAAAGATTCATTGAAACTCTTCACCTTAAAGAAGAAAATGCTATTTTCCCTGAATATGGAACAATATCAGTTGCAGTAGGTAGTGCATTTTATGCTGGAAAACAAAGCAAATATTTTACATATGATGAGATTATCAAATTGCTAGAGAAAGCGATTAATGCTCCTCTTGATATATCTACTACCGACCCTTTATTTAAAAACAAAGAAGAATATAAAAAATTTGTAAAACGTCATGAAAAAGATACTGTTCCTAGCGAAAATATCAAGAATTATCAAGGAGATGCATATCTTGGAATAGATTGTGGTTCTACCACTACTAAATTGATTTTAATAGGAGAAAACAATCAAATTATTTATAAATATTATTCCTCAAATAAAGGAAATCCTATTTCAATTGTAAAAGAGGTACTTGAGGATATTTATAACAACTGTGGCGATCGAATTACTATTAAAGGTTCTGCGGTCACCGGATATGGTGAAGAATTAATCATCAACGCATTCCACGTCGATAGAGGAATTGTTGAGACAATGGCTCACTTTAAAGCCGCTAAACACTTTAATCCAAATGTCGATTTCATTATGGATATCGGCGGTCAAGATATGAAATGTTTCAAGGTAAAAAACAATTCTATCGATTCTATTTTACTAAATGAAGCTTGCTCTTCAGGATGTGGATCTTTCCTTGAAACATTTGCTAAATCACTTGGATATTCCATTCAAGAATTTGCATCATTAGCTTTATTTGCCAAAAAGCCTGTTAATCTTGGCTCTCGTTGTACAGTATTTATGAATTCTTCCGTTAAACAGGCTCAAAAAGATGGAGCGGATGTCGCTGATATTTCCGCTGGATTATCGATGTCTGTCATCAAAAATGCTCTATATAAAGTAATTAGAGCACACGATGCTTCTGAACTTGGAAAAGAAATCGTTGTTCAAGGGGGAACATTCTTAAATGACGCGATATTAAGAGCTTTCGAAAGAGAATTAGGTTGCGATGTCATTAGACCAAATATTGCTGGTTTGATGGGAGCTTTTGGTGCGGCGTTATACGCTAAATCATTAGGCCTTGAAAAATCTTCCTTAATTCCACTAGATGACTTAATTAAGTTCACTCACAAATCTACTATGGCGACATGTCAAGGTTGCACAAACCATTGTCACCTAACCATCAATACATTTAACGGAAAAGATCGATTTATCTCTGGCAATCAATGTGAAAAAGGAGCGGGTCTTTATTCGAGCAATCAAAAGAAACCTTTACCTAATTTATATGAATATAAACGAAGCAAACTAGCAGAACTTATGCAAGAAGATAATGAAGAAGGAAAATATTCAATCGGTTTACCTCTCGCTTTAGGAATGTATGAATTAGCGCCTTTTTGGGCAACTTTATTTAAAGAATTAGGGTTTAAAGTCGTTCTTTCTCCTTTCTCTTCTAAACCTCTATACCAAAAAGGACAATATTCTATTCCTTCTGATACAGTATGTTATCCCGCTAAATTAATGCATGGACATATATCAACATTAATCGAAAAGAAAGTCGACGCTATTTTCTATCCATGTTTAACTTATAATGTCGATGAAAAAATGGCATTCAATCATTATAACTGTCCAGTAGTAGCCTACTACTCAGAATTATTAAAAGGCAATATGGATGAATTAGAGAAAGTCAAATTTTTATATCCTTATTTAAACATTAATTCGGAAAAAGAACTAACAAAAGAGATGATGAAAGTCTTTAAAGAAATAGGATTTTCTTTCTCTAAAAAGGAAGTAGCTAATGCTATTTCCCATGCCAATGCAAAATACATTTCATGGATGAATGACATAAGAATAAAAGGAGAACAAATACTTGAAGAAGCATCTCGCGATAATTCAAAACGAGTTATGATTCTTTCTGGACGTCCTTACCATATTGATCCTGAAATTAATCATGGTATCGACAAACTAGCAAATTCATTAGGCTTCTGCGTTGTTTCAGAAGATGCTGTTCCTCTTCAAAAAGAAAAGCTCCAAATTAATGTATTAAATCAATGGACATATCACTCACGTTTATATAACGCTGCAAATTATGCAACTAAACATAAAAATGTTGATTTGGTACAACTAGTATCATTTGGATGTGGAATAGACGCTATTACCACTGATGAAATCAAAGATATATTGGAAAGCAAAAATAAATTATATACACAAATTAAAATTGATGAAATAACTAATCTTGGTGCTGTAAAGATAAGACTTAGATCTCTTTTAGGAGCACTAGAAGAAAGAGGTGAATAAAATGGGTAAAGAATTCCAAGAAAATCGTATTATATTCACAAAAGAAATGAAAAAAGAATATACGATTTTAGTTCCTACAATGCTTCCTATTCACTTTGAAATAATGCTTTCATATTTAAGAACTTTTGGATATAAATTTGATTTATTATCTAATTCCGGTCAACCTGTTATAGACGCAGGCTTAAAATGTGTTCATAATGATACTTGTTATCCAGCTTTACTAGTTATTGGACAAATGATCAATGCGATTGAAACTAAGAATTATGATACTCATAAAATCGCTTTATTAATCACGCAAACAGGTGGAGGTTGTAGAGCTTCAAACTATATTGCATTATTAAGAAAAGCATTAAAAAAAGCTGGATATGAATATATTCCAGTTATCTCCTTAAATTTTTCGGGATTAGAATCAAATCCTGGCTTTAAAATCACATTACCAATGATACCAAAAATCTTATATTCAGTATTATA
>JBJFEV010000113.1:0-5891 GCA_051891155.1 Bacilli bacterium | reverse complement strand
AATTACCTACATTTTCAACCGATAAAAAACTACACAAAATTATTGACAATTACATCTAGTAACATAAATGCTATTGCAACGTTCAAACCAATTAAAGTTAACACATATTTGTTAATATCTTTGTTGGCAGTTAAGCAAATAATGCAACCATAATTCTAATAGTCTGTTCTTTAAAACTTGCTGAGTATTGCGCCACTTTTGTAATTGCGTCTTCTATAAATCCAAAATTTGCAATTTTATTGGAGTTTTGATTCTAATTTTTTGATTATTTTGTTTTGTTATTTTTCCACTTTATTCCCTCATACTCCTTATAGTGATTTTATTTGGCTTAAAGAAAATAGTCTTTTAAGGTATATAATTCTGCCTTTTTTATCCTTACTTATGCACAAAAATAAATATACTCTTAAAGATTAGTGATAAAATTTTCGAAATCTTTAAATAAATTATCTATCGAATATTCCTGGATATTATGAGATTTATCTTCATATGTAATCATATTATTATTAATTGAAACCATAGAAAAATTATGAGCAAGGAGATTTCTTAAAGGATTGTATCTTGGAATATTAGGTAATTCTGATTTATTAAGTTTTTTATATATTTGCTTTCTTCCGGTGGTGTTTTCCAATTTATTTAAAAGAATTTCGTTAAATATGTCCATCGTTGTCTCGTTTATTTCTGTAAGATTATATTTATTAATTTGATCAAAAATAAAAGATTTTACAAAACCATCGATGATACTATATGATGCTAAAATTAATGATTTTTTTATTATTTCGTCATCACACTGATTAATTTTATCTTTTAAGTTATTTATAGTATCTCTTATTTCTAATTTTGTTGTTTGTTGATTTAAAATGAACAATTCTTGCTCATAATCATTTTTCCAACCAAAAGGATCCGCTTTAGTGTTACCAAGCACTGAATCATCAAAGCAAATTGTTTGACCAAAAGGTATTTTATGTTTAATATCGTATTTTTCTATTTCCTTTTTAATATCATCATCTAATTCATCATATTTTGGAAATTCAAAATAATATCCATAATGAATATTATCAGAGGATAGACCAATATCTTCACCGACATTAGGTGAAATTACTTCAATAATATCTTTATCTACGTTTAATAGTTCTGCTACAGCAAGATATAATTCTTCACATTCCATTTTAAAATACACCTCGTACGAAAATTAGTTTATTAATAAAAAATGGGATTCATCCATAATGAATATATTATACAACACCATGTGCCATCATTGCTTCCGCTACTTTTTCAAATCCAGCGATATTAGCGCCCAGTAAGTAGTTTCCAGCAAAACCATACTTCTTTGCAGCATTATCAATATTATGATAGATATTAATCATAATTTGTTTTAATTCTGCATCGACTTTTTCACTTGTCCAGAAGATACGTTGACTTGATTGTGCCATTTCTAAGGCAGAAGTAGCAACCCCACCAGCATTTGCTGCTTTAGCAGGTAAGAAAACAACTCCAGCTTCTTGGAACACTTTAATTGCTTCTAATGTAGAAGGCATATTAGCTCCTTCACCTACATATTTAACATTGTTTGCAACTAATGCTTTAGCACTATCTTCATCAATTTCATTTTGAGTTGCACAAGGTAAAGCTACATCACATTTAATTTTCCAAATATCTTTTGGATTTTCTCCGTATTCAGCATCTTTAACATAATTTAGATATTCTTTAATACGTCCACGTTTTACTTCTTTGATTTCTTTAACAACATCTAAATTGATACCATTTTTATCATAGATATATCCGTTTGAATCATATAAAGCGACAACTTTAGCTCCTAGTTCTTGTGCTTTTTCTGTAGCATATATTGCTACATTTCCAGAACCGGAAATAACAACAGTTTTATCTTTGAAAGATTCGCCTCTTTCTTTCATTGCCTCTTCAACAATATAGATTAAGCCATAGCCAGTTGCTTCTTTTCTAATTAATGAACCTCCATAAGATAAGCCTCTACCTGTTAACACAGCGGTATGTTCGTTTCTTAAACGTTTGTATTGACCAAACATATAACCAATTTCTCTAGCACCAACACCAATATCACCAGCAGGAACATCAGTATCTGCACCGATATGACGATATAATTCATTCATAAATGATTGACAGAAATTCATAATTTCTAAATCTGTTTTTCCTTTAGGATCGAAATCAGATCCACCTTTTCCTCCACCGATTGGTAAACCAGTTAATGAGTTTTTAAAGATTTGTTCAAATCCTAAAAATTTTAATATTGATAGATTAACAGAAGGGTGTAATCTTAATCCACCTTTATAAGGCCCAATCGCAGAATTAAATTCTACTCTATATCCTTTGTTGACATGGACTTGTCCATTTCTATCAACCCAAGGAACTCTAAATAAAATAGTTCTTTCTGGTTCTACTAATCTTTCAAGTAATGAAACTTGTTCATATTCTGGATGAGCATCAATACAAGGCTTTAAAGATAATAATATTTCAGTTGCAGCTTGATGGAACTCTTTTTCTCCAGGATTTTTTGCTTTTAATTCTTCAAGTACTCTTTCTACATAATTCATAGTTAGTATTTCTCTCCTTATTTACTAGGTATGATACAATATTTAGAAAAGTAAAAAAAGCGAAATGAGAAAGATTATTATTAATGTTTAGTTGTTGTACATGTAAATAAGAATTGTTTTTATATTAAAGACAAATGTGTTTAGAAAATGATGTAAGAAAAAAGAATTGACAATCTAACATTGATGTTAGACATATCAATTCTTTCTTTTTTATATTACTTTATTCTTCTGATACTTTAGGTTCTTTTTTCTTTTTTTCTGGATAGACTTCAAATAGATATTTCCTATCAACTATTAAGTTAACAATACAACCTAATGCAAATCCAATAAGCAATGACAATAATGCATTTTTTACTATTGAAGTTTCATTTTCTTCATATATAACTCTTTGATTTTTGTGTGATATTGAAGAATAATTATTTATTAAATAGCTTTCAACTTCTAAATACTTGTCAGTTGCTTCATCCAAATCTTGATTAATGTTTTCTAAATTATTGAGAAATGATGTAGGAGCATTTGTAGCTGTAGTGATTTTTATATCTATTTCTTCTACTCTTTCAGATAAGTTGACATTTTCTATTAATAATTCTGCAATTTTTTGGTTGTAGGCATCAATATCAAGTGATTGAACAGAAGATGAATTATCTAATAAATATTTTATCATTTCCCTTAATTCATTGATTTTTTGCTCGTTATATTGAATGGTTTTTTGGATTTCCTTTTTTTCTAATTCAAGAGAAGTTTTTTCTTTTTCAACATTCATAGAATATCCATTTTGTTTTAATTCATTCGATAAATCAGATAATAAAAGAGAGTAATCTAATCTTTTTACATCATTACAGTAGGAAGATAATGATCTGTTTTCAAAAGAAACATCACCATATAGATTTATTAAACTATTATATTGTGCAACAAGCAAATTGTTTTGATTGTTTAAATATGTAATTTGATCTTCGTATTTTAATGCTGAAGAATAGTTTTCTAAGTTGATTTTATAGTTTAAATTGTTAAGAGATTTAATAGATTCCTTAATTGGATAACTTAGTAAATCTATAACAAATGATTCCGCTTGTTCTTTAGAAGAGAAGACACATTTTGGAAGAGTTAATTTGTAATATGCATTTAGTTCTTCTTTTGTGACATCACTATATTCTCTTACATATTTTATTTCGTTGATTTCAGAGTTTAATAATGTCTTAATTTTAATATTTGAATACTCAGGATTTGAATTAATTACTTCTTCAATATTTGATTTTGATAAAATATATTGGAAATCAAAATTACTTCCATCTAAATACTTATTGTTTTGTATTGACGGGATGTTATATTTAAAACTTGAAACATAAGTTTCTTGACTATTTCCAATAATTGTTAAACCAAGGGTGCCAACTAAAAATGTGACTCCAGTAATACATCCTAATAAGATATATCTATGAAAAATAACTTTTAGTATATTTGTTAGTGAAATTTCCTTGTTTGTATTTTCTTTTTTACTATTTTCCATATAATTCCTCCGTATACATAGCGATTATACAATAAAATAGTTTTCTTTTCAAGAAATATAAAATTTCATTGATATCATATAAATTAGTATGAAAATAGCGATTAGTATATCTAATTCGAATTTTGCTATTTTTTTGTACTATACGAAATAAGTTTTTGTTTTAATTTAATTGAAATTAATATAAAAAAGATATATTCTTTTATGAGTTAAGATAATAAAAGGGGAAATATGCATGTTAAAAGGATTTACTTCATTCCAGAATAAAGTTAGATCATTGTTAAACAATAAATATATCGAAGAAATATATGTAATTTTAGTTTTATTAATCTCTTTTCTTGGCTGGAATTACAATTCCATTGTTGGTATATCTATTCTTGTATTTGTTGCAACGTTAGCTATAATAACCACTAATGACTTGAAATATATTATTCCAATTGTTATATTTTTACCATTTTCAATTGGATTTTCTTTTTCAGCTACCGAGGTGCCTATTCCTTTAATTGTTATAGTTGGAATATTTGTTGTTGTTTTAACTTTATTTACTATTTTTAATGGTATACATTTATCTAAAATGAAATCTTCCATTCCATTACTAGGAATAGGAATTACAACATTGATTCCAATCTTGTGGTTTACACCTAAAGATGAATCACAAGTAATGTTTTATTTTGTATATTTTGGTAATCTTTTGTTTTTTGTGTTATATTTTCTTTTGTCTAATGGGATTAGAGAAGACGGAAAAATAATAATTTCAAAATCATTTGCGTATTTAATAGTTCTTTTTACTTTACAATTAATCATTCGAATAATTCAAATAAATGGTAAATTTGTTATAATGGAAGACATATTTTACTGTGGTTGGGGATTATGTAATGAGGTAGGTATTATGTTATGTTTTTCTTTACCTTTTGCTTTTTATTTGATAAATAAGTCAAATAGCACATTGCTATTTCTTTATAGATTGATATTTATTATTGTTGGTGGTATTGGAATATTTTTTTCATATAGTAGAGCATCATATATATTTGGAGGATTAATTATCATTTTATCTTTTATTACTAGTTCTATAATTAATAAAAATAAGAAAAGTATGATTATAATGGGAATTTTATTGATTATTGTTCTTGTTGTAGCAGTTGTATTTAATGAGCTTTTAATAAGAATAATTAGTAAAGTATTTGAAGATGGGCTAGAAAGTAACGGAAGAATTAAACTATATAATACAGCATGGAATATTATTACTTCATCGTTAAGAAATATTATCTTTGGTGCTGGTAGTTGTACATATATAGGTAAATTATTTACAGCTGGTGGAATACAAGAAGGACAAGTTGTATTTCACTCTACTTTTTTCCAAACTATGATTGTAGGAGGAATATTCTGCTTAGCATTCTTATTAATTCATTTAGTACAAAAATATAAAATGCTTTTTTCTCTAGAAAAGAAACTTGCTATTCCTTTATTTATTTCATTTATTTTGGTCGATGCATATGGAATGATGGATAATACATATCATATGTTTTATTATATGATTCCTTTAGTAACGATAATGGCTTGTTTTGATTCTCAAAATAAAGGGAAAATTAAAACTAATATAAATTCCGAAGAAATAAATATCTCTTTGAAGGAAGAAAATGAAGGAATAAAAATAGAAGAACAAATATAAAATGACTTATTCCGACAAAATATTCTCTCTTTAATTGTCTACTACATTTTTTTATGGTATTATACATATATTCAATAAGTGTTACTTTTTAAATATATATATGATATAAACAGGAGAAAAAAATGGGTAGATATTTCGGAACAGATGGAATAAG
>JBJFEV010000112.1:0-5901 GCA_051891155.1 Bacilli bacterium | reverse complement strand
GGAGTAAAGGAGTCATTATCTTTAGCTCCAGGAATATATGAAGTTAATAAAGAATAATCAACAAGATAATCTTCATTAGTTCCTTTATTAAATATGTCGTATAAATCATCTTGTAATGAGTCTGCTGTCGTCTCATCAAACACATTAGTTTCCACTATTTTTTTAGCCTTTTGATATTCTTTCACAGCTATATTAAAATCGCTATATAATGTACCTAAACAAGCATTTATTTTTTTAATAACTAAATCGTAATTATCCTTATAATTACCATTTTCTCCTCCAGTAATATATTTACGATAAATATCTTCATATTGAGATACATAACCACATTCCACATCTGGAGTAATACCTATTCGATGAATACAATTATTCTTTGGAGAAGTAACTTTAGCAAATGTAACTCTGATTGTTCCTGTTCCATCTTCTACATCAATAAAATCTTGGGCAATTCCTTTTCCATAAGATGTCTTGCCATAGACTTCTACTCCTTCCATGCAAGGAGAATCGACAAGCCCCATCACAAAACTTTCTGCCGCGGAAGCCGTATTATCATCGATCAATAAATCGATATTATTATCTTTTATATAATATTGTTTAGTGCGACTAGTATATTTATTTTCAATCTTTCCACCTTGACGAACATAGGATAAAGCAAGTGATCCTTTTGGAAGGAAGACGCCTAGAGCATCGATACAACTAGAAACATAACCTCCTCCATTTTGTCTTAAATCAATAATAAGGTGATCAATCTCTCCATAATTATTTTCTATACTTGATAATATGCCACTTAATTTACCCCCCATATCCTCTCCTAAGAAAGTAGGTATAGATACATAAGCTTCGACATACCCATCTGTATTTGTAACATATTTTTTATACACTGAATCTTGAGTATAGCTTCCTCTTTGCACAACTATTTCTAGTTTTTCTTCACCTCGAGTAACAAAACATTTAATATAAGAATCTTTTTCGCCTTGAAATAAAGAAGACCATGAAGAAGAATCGATTTCTTTTAAGACTTGTTTTTCTTCAAAAATAAGACTTCCATCGACTATCTTTCCTTGTGCGATAGCTTCAATGACATCACCATCTCTTATTCCAGCAATCTCAGCAGGAGAACTAGAAAAAACATGTTTAATCAAACAATTTCCATAATATACTACACGTGAAAAGCCAAGGCCAAAACCAGCGATAGAAAGATTTTGGCTTTCGCCTTGATAAGTAGATGTATAAAAAGTGTATTCATCGTTGAAGGCAGAAGTTAGACCATAATACAATCCATCAATGATAGTTCTACTATCAACTTCTTCGTAAAATAGTCCTTGCATTTCTTCATAAATTTGTAAAAATTCATTTAATTCAGAAGGAATCTTTTCTTTAGAAAAAGTAACACCAAGAGTAACACCTAATGCCCCCATAAGAAAAGATGAACTAAGAGCAAGTACAATTGCTTTAGTTTTTAATTTCTTTCTTTTTTCTTTCTCTTTCTCAAGTTCTATTTCTAAATCATTCATGAGGAACATCTCCTTTCTTGACATCGACTATATATTTACCTTCACTATCTTTATTAATTGTCATTTTAAATAGTAAATGTTCCGGTGTCGCAAATGATAGAAGAATCTCTATATTTTTTATATCATCATTAAGCTTAATATATTTTCTATCGAATTTGTCCACTAATTCAAATTGATAATTCATCGCATTATTGCATATATATAAAACTTTTTCAGTTACTACACAATAGTTCTTTTTAGCGGATACGCCAGTAATTAAATCTTTAGTATTGGCACATCCGATTTTATGGACAACATCATATCCATGTACAACATAATAAGGGAGTAAATTACCATCTACTACCTTCATATTCAATACAATTTCTTCACTCTTAGCAATAATAGTTTTAAGCGTTTCTTTGCGATAAAAATTAACACCTTTAAAATAAAAGTATACAAAAACATATAAAGCAAAGAAGCCGATCATTATTGAAAAAGCTAAGATAAGTTGTCCAACCATAATTTTTAATCCTTTCTTTTTGTTGGTAAAGGATCGAATCCTTCACCGTTTATAGCATGTGCTCTATTAATTGTCATAAAAGCATTTTTATCTAATTTTGATACAATCTCCATTAATTCATTGTATTCGCTCATAGTAAAACAGACCGCTAACATCTTTTTACTAAGTTTAGAATATCCTCCTTCACAATCAATAATTGTCGTAGTACGATCAATTTGAGTTTGAATCAAAGAGGTTATTTCTTCATATTTATCAGTGATGATATATGCCATGAACACTTTTGATTCACCAAGGAATATTTTATCGATAACAATCGCAACAATAAAGGCGGAAATAATACCCATCAAACATAATGGTAATTGCTTAAAGAAAATAAATCCAAGAGCCACAATTGCTCCATCTAAAGCAAAAACATAAACAGAACTCTTTATTGGAGTATATTTAGCAAGAATAAAAGCTAAAATATCTAAACCACCGGTCGAACCTCCTCCAATAAAAGTAATCGCGCATCCAGCACCTACCATTACACCTGAAAATATCGCCGCTAAAAGCATATTAACTTCACTAGATGTATCCAATTGCAAAAAAGGAAGCCATTCTACCATTTTCAATGACAAATGTAAGAAAATAGGATAGACAATCGTAGAGCATAGTGTTCGCAAAGAAAATGACTTTCCTAAAATAATTAATCCCAAGAAAAATAAAACCCAAGTGATAATTGTAACAGAAATATCTACCGAAATCTTTTCTCTTGTCAGTTCATTAATTATGACCGCTAATCCAGATACACCACCAGTAACTAAATCAAATGGAACGATAAAAACACCTACGCCCAAAGCTAATATTGCTGTTCCAATAATAATTAATGAGTTCCTTTTTAGGAAACGAAGTGTTTGTTCTTTAGTTGGTTTCTTAATTTTTAGCATTTCTCTTAATCTCCCATTTTAAATAAGCATTAATTTGTGCATCAAGCGCACCATCTAATACATTAAAAACATCAACTTGTTCATATTCACTTCTATGATCTTTTACCATCGTATATGGGCAAAAAACATAAGAGCGAATTTGACTTCCCCATTCAATATTTGATTTTACACCACGGATATTATCTAATTCCTTTTGTTTTGCCTCTACCTCTAATTGATAAAGACGAGATTTTAAAATATTGAAAGCAATCTCTCTATTTTGAATTTGACTTCTTTCGTTTTGACAAGTTACAACAATTCCTGTTGGAATATGAGTAATTCTCACCGCTGAATCAGTTTTATTAACATTTTGTCCTCCGGCACCAGAAGAACGATAAGTATCTATGCGTATATCTTTTTCTTCAATCACAATATCGATATTATTTTCCATTTGAGGAACAACATCAACACTAGCAAAAGAAGTATGCCTTCTACCCGAAGAATCAAAAGGAGATATTCTTACTAAACGGTGAACTCCTCTTTCTGATTTCAAAAGGCCGTATGCATTTTTACCTTTAAGAATAAAAGAAACGGATTTTATACCAGCATCTGACGCTTCTTCTAAATTTAGTATTGTCATTTTCATCTTATGAAAATCAGCAAATCGTCCATACATTCTAAGAAGCATATTGGCCCAATCTTGTGATTCTGTGCCTCCTGCACCTGGATGGATTTCCATAATCGCTGCACAATCATCAAATTCACCATTCAATAAAACCGCTGTTTGAAAAGAAGATAATTTTTTTTCTAATTCTTCCACTTCATCAGCTAATATATGATGCATTTCTTCGTCA
The DNA here is from genome assembly GCA_051891155.1 of Bacilli bacterium. Lineage (GTDB taxonomy): Bacteria > Bacillota_I > Bacilli_A > RFN20 > CAG-449 > UBA3210. The sequence continues at coordinate 2,129 of JBJFEV010000112.1, read as the reverse complement.
TAGCTTTCTTTTATAAGGGAAAAAGTATCATCTAATTCCTTTATTGCTATTTCGTAATTTATCAAAGAAGAATAAGTTTCTTTCAATCTATTTTGCTTATTTACTAATTCCAACGCTTTTTTTTGATTATCCCAAAAAGAAGGATCATCTATAACTTTTTCATTAGTTTCAATTTGTTTTTTTAAATTTTCTTTGTCAAAGTGAATCACCAAGCTCACGAATTATCTCATGAGCTTGTAGAATCTTCGCTTTAATTTCAAATAATTCTAGCATTTGATTCTATCCTTCTCTTTGTGCAGCATGCGCTTTTTCATTCGCTTTATATAAAGCTTGAAGTTCATCTTCTAAAGCTTTTTGTTTAGCAGCAGTTTCAGCTGCTTCTCTCATCTTTTTAATTTCTTCTTGTAAAGTTTTTTGCTTATTTTCCGCTTCTATTTCTTTTTGAGATTTAGCTCTAACTTGTGCACGTAATAAAGTTAATACTGCTTCTTCAGCAATTTTCTTAGTCATTTCTGTAAACATAGACCAACCTTCATCGACATACGCCTTTAAAGGATCAGTATGAGCATATCCTCTTAATCCGATACCTTCTCTTAATTTTGACATAGAGTCAATGTGTGTTGTCCAGTTCTTATCAACGCAACGTAAAGCCACGACTTTTTCAATTTCATTAGGAGCTTCTTTTGGCCATGATGCTCTCTTCTTATTGTAATGAGCAAATAATATTTCACCTATTTCATCACTTACTTCATCAACAGGTGCCTCATCATAACCAGTTGGGTCAAATGTTCCAGGTTCTAAATATTTTGGTTCAAGATTTTTCTTGAGCAATGCTCCTGATAAGAAATTATTTTTTGGATCAGTTGTATCAATTGAATTTTCCGTAATATCTTTACCGACAAGTTTGAAATAATTATAGATTGTATCGTAAATTTCTGGTGCATAAAGAATTACATCTCTTTGCTTATACATAATCTCACGTTGTTGTCTCATAACATCATCATAATCAAGCAATGATTTACGAGTATCAAAGTTTTGACCTTCAATTTTCTTTTGAGCACTAGTAATAGCGTTTGTAACTGTTTTAGATTCTAGTGGTTGACCTTCCAGTTTTTCAAACAAAGATTTTAAGAATGGAGGAGCAAATCTTACCATCAATTCATCTTCACAAGATACAAAGAAACGCGAATATCCTGGATCTCCTTGACGACCAGAACGACCTCTTAATTGGTTATCAATACGTCTAGATTCATGTCTTTCGGTACCGATTACACATAAGCCTGCTGGATATCTAATTTCACCTTTTGGATCAGTTAGTTCTCTTACTCCTTCTCCAAGTTTAATATCAGTACCACGTCCTGCCATGTTGGTAGCAATAGTGACTGCATTTAGTTGGCCTGCTTTTTCAATAATATGTGCTTCACGTTCATGATTTTTAGCGTTTAATACTTCATGAGGAATATGTTCTTTATCTAATAATTCATGTAGAATTTCGGAAGCTTCAACCGATGGAGTACCAACAAGAATTGGTTGACCAATGCCGTGACGTGCTTTAATTTCAGCAAGAATCGCATTATATTTAGCACTTTTTGTTCCATAAACTAAATCAGTATCGTCGAAACGTTGAATTGGTTTATTGGTTGGAATTGGTGTAACATGCATATTATAAATTTTTTCAAATTCTTCTTCTTCGGTTTTAGCGGTACCTGTCATACCTGCAACTTTATTGTAAATTCTAAAGAAGTTTTGATATGTGATGGTAGCCATAGTAATGGTTTCTTGCTTTATAGCCACTCCTTCTTTAGCTTGAATCGCTTGTTGAAGACCGTCTGAATACTCTCTTCCCTTCATAATACGTCCTGTAAATTGATCAATCAAATGAATTTCTCCATCAGCTACCATGTATTCAACATTTCTTTTCATGATGTAATTAGCTTTTAATGATTGGTGTATTCTATGAACTAAATCTTGATATTCTGGATTGTAAAGATTAGGAATACCGAAAGCTTTTTCCGCTGCAGAAACACCTTCTTCTGTTAATGAACAAGATTTGGTTTTAATATCTACTGAGAAATCTTTATCTTTGGTTAATGATTTACAGAATCTATCAGCGATAATGTAAGTATTAG
>JBJFEV010000111.1:0-5926 GCA_051891155.1 Bacilli bacterium | reverse complement strand
ATTATTGTTCTTTCTATATCTTTTTTGTTTGTTTTAAGCTAATATATATATAATAAAAGGAGGCTATCTATGTTTGAAAAATCAAAAGGAAGTGCATTATTTCAACAAATATTTTCCTATAAAAATGTCAGTCAGTCATATGCAGAAGTTCCTCCAACCCATCCTTTTTATTCATTTTATAAAAAGGTCAATTCTTATTTTGAAAAATTAAAAAAAATGTATTATGAAGAAAAGGAATTGCAAGTTGATAATTCTGATACATTGAAAGGATATTATTTTGATAATATGAGTAATAAAACTTTCATTGGAGTTCATGATTATTGTGCAAATGGAATTAAGCAATTAGCGGGACAAGCAATTTATTTCTATTCCAAAGGATACAATGTTTTTATTCCATTTTTAAGAGGACATGGAAAAACTCATACTCCTTTTACTGGACTAGGATATCAAGAAGCAGAAGATTTAAAAGCTTGGATAGATTACTTTATTAGAAAAAATGATGAAGTCGAATTTGTTTTATATGGAATAGGAATCGGTGGTTCTATCATTTCTATTTTATCAACATTTAATTTACCATCCATTAAAAAAATAATATTAGATTCGCCTACACCAAGTGTTTCTTCTTTAGTTAATGATTGGGTAAGTTTAGTTTATGGCGAGCAAAACGGAAGCAAAAAATTTAATTTGATTGTAAGTGCAATTAAAGAAGCATATAAAAATGTTTTTGGTAATGATTATCAAGATTATGATTTTGATAAAATATGTAAAGATATTAATGTTCCAACTTTATTGTTTTTAGAAGATGGAGATACGTATTATCAAGATTTACTGCCTTTAGTTTCATGCAATAATAATTTTAGAATTAAAACAATTTATGAAGCTAGTAGAAATGAAGGCTTCTATGCTAAAGAAAATGAATATATTGAAACGCTAAATCTATTTATTGATTAAGGCATTTATTTTTGTTCATTCACAATTTATATAAAAATTTATCTTGATTAATTGAGAACGATCAAGAATAGATAAAAGTTAATTACTTAATTCCATATTTTGTTCTCAAAGAAAGGAAAGATTATAAAGTTATCTAAGGCTAGATTAATTTTATAATTTTAGGTTTATATGAAAAAGTCGCTTTGTGAATTATTTGTCGTACAAGCTCTTCTTAATTTATTTATCTTTTTATACATTTTATCTTTTCCTAATAATGCGGGTGTATATGAGATACCAAAAAGTGAAATTTGGCCTATCATTACAGCATTAATTTTATTTTTAGTTTCCCATAGCGTTGAATATTTTATATTAAAAGATTTTTTAAAGTGCAAGATATTAAAAGGAGTTATATACGCTATTGAATTTGTATTTATCGACTTATTATTAGTTAATTTATATGATAGTAGTTTTACATATATTTCTATCATTTCATCATTAAATATTTTAATTGTCATTGTCTCTTTCATTATTTATTACACATGGTGTAAAAATAAAATGAAGGATACGAATGATACTCTATTACCTCCAATGTGGTTTTCATTTGTCTCTTATTTGTTCTATTGGATGATTGTTATCATCGTACCAATATGCGGAATTTGTTTAAGTGTGTTTTTGAAAATATTAAATATTGGAGCACGATTAGCAATTTTCTTATTACCTTCTTTAGTTATTACATTTGTATTAACCTTATTTTTGAATATGAGTTGGAACAATGTAGTTTATAATTATGAAACAACTTTAGATTATAAAAATTTTGATGATCAAATAAAAAAGTATTATGAAAGAAAATTATCTTTAGTAACAATTAATTATATTCGTATTTTTGAAGTTAGATATAAATCGCTATTAAATTATAAACAATGTGAATATATCCTTAACAATTTATTAGAAGTGCCAGAAAGCATCGATACTGGTTTATTGATGTATTTTGATGTGATACTATTTACCGCAATTTCAAGAGGAGAATTAGGTAAGTATAATAAAACTATTTCTTTACTTGAACAAAGAATTACACAAGGAAATCAAAAAGAAAGAGCGAGTTTGATGTCCTTAAAAGAAAAAAATGTTTTGCTAAAAGAATTGCTTTGTGATCATAAAGCTAATAGTGAAATATTAAAATATTATCAAATGAGTAACTCAAATTCTTCATTTTTACGCCTTCAAAAGTCGTTTGTCTTATATTTTTATTATTTAATTAATTTAGAAGATGAAAAAGCTAATGAATTTGAAAAAAACATAAAAGAAGCAAAGAATTTATTACCTACTTTTTATGAATTATTTACAAGATTAAAGAATGATGCTTACATAAAAGAAAAAAGTTGTGGTGCAGTCATTTATAAAATAGAAGATGAACAAATATATATTTTATTAGAAAAGATGAATATGGGTCATATTTCAATTCCAAAAGGACATATGGAGGAAGGGGAAGATGAAGTTCAAACGGCTCAAAGAGAAATAAAAGAAGAAACTAATATTGATGCTGAAATAGATATTTCATTTAGAGAAGAAATCGAATATTCACCTCAACCACGTGTATTAAAGAAAGTTGTGTTCTTTATCAGTAAGTTTACAGGTGGAGAATTAAAGGCACAAGAGGAAGAACTTAGCGATTGTTATTTTGTTAAAGACGAAGAAGCGATTAAAGAGTTGACTTATGATTCCGATAAAGAAGTAGTAAAGAAAGCATTAATCTTTATTAAGAACAAAATGAAAGAAGAATAGATTTCTTATGAAAAGAACGAATGATAAAGTGCTTTTGCGTTCCTTAGAACCATTCTCATTGGAAAAAGCTTTTCTTCAGGAGGATTTTTCCAATAAGGAATTTGATAAAAATCCTAAACAAGTATTGATTTATGATTATGCTTTTTTCGATTCATGTCGCTTTGTTAATATCGATTTTTCTATGTTGAAGATAGAAAGAATATCATTTATAAACTGTGAGTTCATATCATGTATTTTTAAAAATGATTCATTAAGCGGCATATCTTTTATTACTTGTGATTTTATCAATTTAAAAATTGAAAATATAGTAATTGAAGAAGCTAAGATGGAGAAGATTAGATTTATTAATTTGTCAAGTAAATATCTTAGCATAGTCAATTCTTCTTTATCTGATGTATCATTTACCGATAGTTCATTAAAAGAAGCAACTTTTCAAGATAATAAAGCGGAGAAGATTCAATTTTTATCATCTCATCTATTAGACGCTGAACTGTATCATACATCATTTGCTGGATGTGATTTTTCTTCATCTATCATCGAAGGAATAAAGGTTGATATTAATTCGATTAAGGGTGCCACATTTTCTTCTATTCAAGCACTTGAGTTAGTAAAAATTTTAGGAATCAATATCAAATAGGAGGAAGCATGACATATAACATTAAAGAAATTACAAGAGATAAGATCAATGAATTATTAAAAGAAGGTTATTTAACTTTTGAAGTAATCTATGAAAAAAATGAACAACTTCAAGAAAAAAGGGATATTATGTGTAAACAAGATGATATTATTTTTTCTAACGGAACTACTATTATTTCCTTAAGTGAAATTTTACTTAACTCGATAAAAATTGAAATATTTAATCAAGAATTTTATACCGAAGAAGAAATAGATGATAGATTAGCTTCTCATTCTTTGTTTGATGTATTACCAAATGGAGATAGTGTGAAAATATCACTTAGATATCGAAAAACTTTAATAAATTAAAAAGCAACCAGATGATTTTATTCATCAAGTTGCTTATTTTTTTCCTTTTTGTTTAATTTATTCTTCTTTTTATTTTCGACTTTCTTGTTATTTAGAAGAGCGTCGATTTCATTTATTTCTTCCCTGGTAATTTCAGAAGTTGGTTCCCCTAAAAAATCATCGGTAGGTTGATCTAAATTTTGTTCGTGAATTAATCGAATTAAATTATCTAATTCCTCATCACTATATTCAGGCATAAATGCTTGTTTTGAATAAATATGGTATGTCTCTTGACCAATTTGTGAAATTAATAGAAGACATATGTTTTTGGTGATTATCGAAATAGCGGGATTATAGACAAGCTTTTTAAACCAAGTTCCTGGATTTAACGCATTTAAGATTGTATGGCCAACTTCGACAACTTTATTCAATTTATATTTTTTAGTGGCTTTAACCACTACATTATTTTCAACATTTTGTTTGAGATTTAGTAATTTTAATATCGTTGATAATTTTAATTTCTTGAACATATTAATTTTTACTTTATTTAAGATAAGTTCAAGTTTATCCATAATATAACGATCTAATAAAATCAATTCCTCTATCGATAATTCGGTAAGAGGTTGTTTTGATTCAGGATAAAAATGTGAAGCAATTTTATTCATCATTTCTAAATTGACATTCTTTATCGTTTCCCATGAGATTCCATTTTCTTCTTTTCTAAGCTCAATGAACTTATTTTGTGCTTCTTTAATATCTTGCTCGACGATTTGCTTCATTTCATCAGAAGAAATTTTATTGATTTCTTTACCAACAATAATTGCTTCTTTATCTATTTTTTTCAAGGTTGAAAGTAAATAAACTAAGGTTAATAGAACAATTCCACAGCAAATACCAAAAAGAAAAGTAAAAATGCTAGCCCAATTTATTACAAATTTAAATTCAATCATGTAAAAAATCATATTTTTTCCTTCCTTTAACGTGTATTATAACACTTTTACTTAATCTAATAAAGAATTTGTAAAATTATGCAATCTCTATTTATGAAAAAAATTTATATATTTGTGAAAAATATTAGTATTTTTTTATTAATAATGTTAATATAACTTACGTAAAAATTGAAAGGAAGTAATCAAGTATGAAAGCAAGTAAAATGTTAATTGCTACAATGAAAGAAACTCCTAATGAAGCTCAAATTTCATCACATATTCTTTTATTGCGTGCAGGCATGATTAGAAAATTAGTTGCAGGAGTATATAATTACTTACCGCTTGGCCTTCGTGTTTTAAATAAAATTGAAGCGATTATTAGGGAAGAAATGGATAAAGCTGATGCTTTGGAAATTTTATCTTCCGCGATGCAACCTAAAGAATTATGGGTTGAATCGGGCAGATGGCAAAAATATGGACCAGAATTAGTAAGATTTAAAGACCGTAAAGATAATGAATTTTGCTTAGGACCTACACATGAAGAAATTTTTACCGATTTAGTAAGAAATGAAGTAAAATCAAAAAAGAATTTACCATTAAATATTTATCAAATACAAACAAAATATCGCGATGAAGTTCGTCCTCGATTTGGATTGATGAGAGGAAGAGAATTTATTATGAAAGACGCCTATTCATTTGATACTTCAAATGAAGGTTTAGATGTTTCTTATAAGAATATGTATGATACATATTGTCGTATATTTGATAGATTGCACATAAATTATAAAATAGTACTTGCTGATACAGGTGCTATAGGTGGAACTGGTTCCCATCAATTTATGGCTATATCAGATATTGGTGAATCCGATATTATTTATTGTGAATGTGGATATGCAGCTGATCAAGAAAAAGCTTCTTCAAAATGTGATACATATAAATTTGATGAAGAAATGAAAGAAAAAGAGGAAGTATATACACCTGATCAAAAGAGCATTGAAGAAGTATCTTCCTTCTTACATGTAAGTGCAAAGGATGTCGTTAAATCTATCGTATATATGGATATGTCTCGTGACGATAAGAATGTTCCTGTTATGGTCCTTGTTAGAGGAGATAGAAGCATCAATGAAATCAAAGTGGTGAATGCACTAAATATTGCTGAACATGAATTAAGACTAGCTACTGATAAGGAAATTTTATCAATCGGTTCAGTTGAAGGATTTGTTGGTCCAATCGGTGTCAATGATGTCGTCATCTTAGTGGATGAAGAAGTATCGATGATGAAGAATATTGTCGTTGGTGGTTCGAAAAAAGATACGCACTTA
>JBJFEV010000110.1:0-5951 GCA_051891155.1 Bacilli bacterium | reverse complement strand
GGATTCTTCTGAATCCAGTATCAACGAGCTAACCGGCAATGTCCTTGCCTTTTAACATTATATTTATTGAAAACAATTTCAAATATGGATGTATTTTTAATAAATTTTCTTTTCTTTTCTTGAAATAAGAAAACTTGAGAAATGTTTTTGGAAAATTCCACGTAACCAAATGTATAAAAAACTAGATAAATAAATGAATCAATATTACTAAAAGACATCTTAAAATAGACCAATAAAAATGAATAAATAAAAATAAATATTTCAATAAAACTTTCTTTAAAAATATGGCTCTTTATAGATAACTGCATTTGATTGAATGAATAATTTTTTTCTTTTTTGACAAATAATTCTTCTTCTAAAATAGCAATTTTTATCACTTCATTATTTTTAGTTTTAAATAAATATATTAAGAAATTTATTAATATTATTATCGTCATGATAAATAGATGATATAAAGAATCAGATATAAAGATATAACCTAAAAAAATGATCGTACTAATGGTAGAAACATTAGAGCTTATATATGTTATGTATGATGCTTTGTATTCATTTATAATTTTATATGATGCTTTATCAAATTTTTCATTTTCTAAAAAAGGAATTAGGAACTTTTTGTCAAAATTCTGCATATAAAATTGTATGAAAATATTTTTGTTGACTCTTGTAATCATAAATACACATAAAATAAGAAAAACGAGTATTAGTGAAGATGACGAATTAACATAAAAAGTAGTCATAGTTAAAAGAAAAAAATCAAATAGATTTACCATAAAGAAAAACAAGTAATAAGTAAATTGGGAATCTTTCTTTTTCTTCGTAAGATTATCTTTTCCAATTTGGTTTATTAAAAGCACTTTTTTAGTAAAAAGCGATGAAAATTCATCAATATTCATTATTCTATAACCATATTTTGGATCAAATAGATGAATTTTTTTCTTTTTTTTCTTAATGAAATAAACATAATGAAACCTATTATTTTCTTCTATGAGGCAAATTGCTTTTTGATGGGAAAATAAATCATTTAAATTTTCAACTTCATATCCTTTCAGCTCAACATTATATTTTTGTGCAATATTAATCAGTTCAAACATCGAATAATTATCTTCTTTATATTCATCAATTAGCGAAAGATAATTTTTATTATGAAAAGCATTTGCTAAACACATTTTTACACAAGCATAACCACAATCATTATTGAATAATTGATAACAATAAAACATAAAAAATCCTCCTAATATTTATTTAGGATTAATCTTTTATTTTTACTTAAAAAGAAACGATATTTTTAATTGTTAAAAAACAGATCTTTAAAGTATGTACATCATTTTCAAAAGTGCTGCTCAATATTTTTTCTTCTAACAACTCTTCTCCTTCTTCCATATCTTTCAAAATCTCATAACGTGCATCGAGCAAATTGATTTCAAATGCATCAATTGGATTATTTCCTATCGGACTTGATTTGGTAATTTCAAAATAAACATATCCAAAAATTTTCCCTTTAGTACCTAAATACGTCGATTTATTTTTATCCATTATTTCATCATCGACAATCAATTGACCTGCTTGAACAAATTGGTTAGTTTTAACAAGTACATGACCAGAAGAAATATTAATCGTTTTTACAACAGCGTTATATTTACTAAACATTTTCCCGTGCAACGATTCTAATACTATTGGTTTAGGCTTTACTACATAATTAATATAAATATTATTCCCCTTTAAAGAAATTGATAAAGTAGTAATTTTATCTTGATAAATAAGTAAATATTTTTTTTGAATTAAGGATAATTCATCTATACTTTTCAATGGGTAACTTTTATAAATACCTTCATTTTTTAAATCATTTTTAATGTTTTCATTAATTTCTTGAGATGAACCTAATATAAATACATTAGCAATTTTACTCTTTAAACTAGCAAAGTAAAAAATGGAGATTATCAATGAAAAAACAAGCAATTTTTCTTTTGAAAAAATAGAAATAAATTTTTGAAAATATGACTCTCTTTTTTTTATAAAATGCAAATTTAGTTTTCTTATTTTTCGTAAATCTTTATCATCGACACAAATAGATATGTGATATTCATCAATATAAATAATCGATGATGCTTCGATATTGTTTTCATATAATATTTTTAATAAAACATCAATTGAATAATATTCAATAATAATCTTATTTTTCATATTCGAATTTAATTGTATCCACTTTACCTTGGACAATAATCTCATCCTTACAATAATATTTTATATTAATGTTTGTTCCATTAATTATATAATTTACGCTCTTACTTTTTACTATTAATTCCTTTTCATCTTGAAGTATAATCGATGAAAAATTTGTTAATTTTAAATATTTTTCACAATAAAAAAGCATGATATCACCATGCAATTTTATGTGCTTATATTATAAATTATGTCATTTAGGGAAACGCATTCCTCTTAACTCAAATACATGAAGTTGACTTTCTAATGAATCAAATAATTTATCAACCTTTATTTTAATTGATTTTGAGAAAGTGTACATTTCTTTAATTTCATCTAAAGTAAATTGAGAAGTAAAAGAAGTATGTAATTTTCTTTGCAAGCGATATGATAATAAAGGATAGATTATATTTTCAAAAATATATGGGCTCTTATATTCATTTCCAAAGTCATCAATAAAGAGAAATTCAACGTTTTTAATCTTTTCAAACAATGATAGAAAATATTCTTTTTCATTATAAATAGCTTTATTTAACATATCGAAATATGACATAGAATTGATGAAGGAAACTTTACCTAGATTTGAACTAGCTATCGCTTGAGCAAATTGCACTAAAATAAATGTTTTTCCTACTTCCGGATCGCCAGTAATAAAATAACTCTTCTCATACATGTTTTCTTTTAGATTTTTATAAGAATTATTTAAACTTAATATTAATTCTTTTCTTTCTTGACCAAATGTTCTTAAGCATTCTTTTAAAGAATAATCAAGAAATGATTCATCAAATTCAGCATTTAAAAAATTCTTTTTAATTTTTATTCTATTCTCTTCATATTTACAAGGTTTAATTGTATTTTCAATCGTATCATAGGCTTCATCATATTGAAGATCTAATTGATAATGGCCTTTGCCTCTCTTACAATGCGAAATACCTTGGCAAGAAGCACAAATTTGTCTATCATCAAGGACCTTAATAAATTTGGATAAGCATTTATCAACTGTCTCCTCTTTGATGTGATTTAGAGCGATAAATGTTTGCATTTCTTCATCATTTTGAATCTTATTTTTCGCTTCTTTTCTTAAAACATATATTTTATTTTGATCAATTTCAGGTAAATTATATTTCATATTTTATAGTGATCCTATATAAGTAGGTGTTCCTTTCTTTCATTCTATATTTCAATTGAATCCATAAGTTTTTGTAGTTCTTCATCACTTATTTGATCATTTCTTCTTTCGGTATTGTTTTCATTTATCGCTTCTTTGTTTAATGAAGTTTTATCGTTTCCTTTATTCTTATTTTTGAAACGATTTCTATATTTTTCAATATAATTTAAAGCGTCAAGAGCATCAACAATTCCTTCTCTAACAATACTTACACCAATTTTGGTCGCGTAATTTTGACTTAATACATTAGAACAATTTTTTAAAGTATAATCAACAATAACATTAATTACGCTTTCTGTTAATCCCATTTCAAGTAATTTATTAACCACTTTAACATCACTAGAAGCAGGGCTAGTACCATTTTGTTTTGAAGAAAGATAATCAATAGGTGAGTAAGTTGTATACTTTTCTAATTCTTTGCCAAATTCTGAATTAAAATCATATGAATTTACCCCATTTTCTTTCTTCCTAATAGTGGCAAATTGTTTATCATTTAGGCATCTTTCTTCTAAGGCACCTAAATCTACTTTATTTTTTATGTTTTCAGGATGGAAACATTCAGAAAAATATTCCCCCATCGCCTCTTCATTAACGCCATAAAATACACTTAAACCAGCAAGTTCTTGTAATAATTTTTTATTTAAAACAGACGAAGAAATATGATAGCTTGTTTCAATTATTTGAGCAAATTTAGAAGAATCAAATGTTTCAGAAATATCTTTTGTTTTTCTTCCATATGTGGATTCTCCTAAATCGATTTTAGAAGTATTATTTATCTTATCTAAATCATCTCTAAAAACATCTGGGAACGATGCAGAAATATCAAAATATCCATCATTTTGTAATGGTTTATTTTTATATAATAAAACTAATTGTTGAGTTTGTTTTTCACCTAATTTTTCTCTTAATAAACGAGAAAACAATGGATCGTTTAAAAAATCGACTGGACTCTTTGGGGCAAAGAGACAATAAATATAAAAATTAACGTTATTTTCATTTTTATATAAGGTTTGTAACAATCCAACTGCCTCTAATTTTAAACGGGCATTTTGGATTTGAGTGATATTCATTCCTGTTGTAACTACAAGTTGATCATGAGTAAAAAATTCCACAAAAGATCTTTGTTTAGTATAACTCCATAATGAAAAATATAGGGTTGTTGCTTCATACCCAATTATAGGTTGATATAAAATAGAAATCGAATCACGATCATAATTAGATAACATTGAATTTAGATATATTTCAAAAAAATCTTCTTTATTTAAAAAAATCATACTCTTATCTCCATTGTGTACAATTATATCATACATTTTATGTAATAAGCATTAAAATTAATTTTTGATTAAAAATATAATTGTGTTTATAAATAATAATGATTAGTTTAGTAAATAAATTGTTTAATTTTTTAAATAATATTTAAAATATAGAAAAAATATCGTAAGATATATGTGACGCTGATAAGCAGATTAATAAATAGGAGTTACTATGAATATTTCAAAAAAAACTAAAGTTGTTTGCACTATTGGGCCTGCATCTGACACTTATGAAAAATGTAAAGAATTATACAATGCAGGAATGAATGTCATGAGAATTAATTTTTCTCATGGTTCATATGAAGAACATGGAAAAAAACTTGCCATTGCCAAAGAATTATGGGAAAAAGACGGAATTCTTATTCCCATCATGTTAGACACTAAAGGACCGGAGATAAGAACTCATTTATTTGAAGGAGGAAGTGCTTCTATAAATACCGACGATGAAATTAGGATTTCTATGAAAGAAATTCTTGGTAATAATAAAAGATTCTCTGTCACATTTTCAAATCTTATAAACGATGTAAAAATCGGTGAAAGAATTCGTTTAGATGATGGAAATCTAACCTTATTAATTACAGATATCGATAAAGAAAATAATGAAATTATTACTAAAGCATTGAATCACCATGTCATTAAGGATAGAAGAGGCGTAAATTGTCCTGATACGGTTATATCTATGCCATATATTTCGGAAAAAGATCGCAATGATATCATTTGGGGATGTCAACATGAAATTTCATTAATCGCTGCATCTTTTGTAAGAACTCCTGATGATGTAAAAGAGATACGTAAGATTTTAATTGAAAACAATCGTCCAGATATTAAAATTATTTCGAAAATTGAAAATCCTGGTGCTGTAAATTTAATCGATGAAATCATCGAGGTTTCAGATGGTATTATGGTCGCTCGTGGTGACTTAGGTGTGGAAGTGCCAGCTGAAGATGTTCCAGTAATTCAAAGAAATATTATTCTAAAATGTCGAAGAGCTGGAAAACCAGTTATTACCGCGACTCAAATGCTAGATTCTATGAAGACAAATCCAAACCCAACTCGCGCGGAAGTTTCTGACGTTGCTACGGCAGTAACTGAAGGTTCTGATGCAGTCATGCTCTCTGCTGAATCCGCTTCTGGAGAATATCCTGTTCTTGCTGCTTCAATGCAAGCCAAAATCGCAGCGAAAATGGAAGAATATCTTCCATATGAACAATTATCGCAAGAGGCATATAATGTTTCTGATAAAACAAATAATGATGCTATTGCTAACTCAG
>JBJFEV010000109.1:0-5975 GCA_051891155.1 Bacilli bacterium | reverse complement strand
CGATCTTAAAACATTAAAAGAAAATAATTTAGAAGTAAAAGAAGTCGTCCTTCCTTATATCAGTGCACGCTTTATATGTAACAAATCAAGTTATAAATTTAAAGAACAACAAATAAATGAATTAGTATCTTCATTAAAAGAACAAGTAGAGGTGAAATAATTATGATAAAAATATTAGATTATACCAAAGTGACAAATGAAGAAATATTTGCCCGTAATAATCCTCAAAGTGATGTAGAAGAAATCGTAAGCGATATTATCTATAATGTTAGAAAAAATAAAGATAAAGCTTTATTTGAATATGAAGAAAAATTCGATAAAGTAAAATTAACTTCTCTGCAAGTTAGTCAAGAAGAAATAGAAGAAGCACTTCAATCTATCGAGCCTGAATTTATTGAAATATTGAAAAAAGCCAAGAAGAATATCGTTAAATTCCATACTCAACAAAAAAGAAATTCCTTCATAATTAATGATGAAGAAGGAATAATATGTGGTCAAAAGATTATTCCAGTTGATCGCGCAGGTTTATATGTACCAGGTGGAACAGCAGCTTATCCTTCCACCGTTCTTATGGATGCTTTACCTGCTTTAATCGCAGGAGTAAAAGAAATCGTTATGGTTACTCCTCCTTCAAAAGAAGGTAAGATTAATCCATATATTCTTGCCGCTGCATCTGTTGCCGGAGTTAATAAAATTTTTAAGGTAGGAGGAGCGCAAGCCATCGCTGCTTTAGCTTACGGAAGTGAATCGATTCCACCAGTTGATAAGATAGTAGGTCCTGGTAATGCCTTTGTAGCAGAAGCTAAAAAACAAGTATTTGGCAAAGTATCAATTGACATGATTGCTGGACCTAGTGAAATTCTTGTTATTGCCGATGAAAAATCTTCTCCTAAATATGTAGCTAGCGACTTGCTAAGTCAAGCAGAGCACGATAAAAACGCTTCTAGTGTCTTAGTTACTACTTCTTTAGATTTAGCAATAAAAGTACAAGAAGAAATTGAAAGACAATTAGATTTGCTTGAAAGAAAAGAAATTGCTAAATGTTCAATCGATAATAATGGAAAAATTATCATTGTCCCTAGCATTGAAAAAGCAATCGAAATAAGTAATACGATTGCTCCTGAGCATTTGGAGTTAAGCTTAGATAATCCTTTTGATTATTTAGATTCTATCACTAATGCTGGTTCCATCTTTATGGGAAGAAATTGTCCAGAAGCTTTAGGAGATTATTTTGCCGGCCCAAATCATACCTTACCAACGATGGGAAGTGCAAAATTTTCTTCTCCATTAAGTGTCGACGATTTTATAAAGAAAACACAATATACTTATTACACTAAGAAAGCTCTTTGTAAGGTTGCTAACGATGTTGCTTTCTTCGCTTGCAAAGAAGGGTTAACGGGACACGCAAGAAGTGTAATGGTTAGGATGAATGAAAATGAGTAAATTTTTTTCATCAAAATACACTACTTTAACCCCATATACTCCCGGAGAGCAACCTAAAGAAAAAAAGTATATTAAATTAAATACTAATGAAAATCCTTATCCTCCATGTAATGAAGTGATAAAAAAGGTTAGTGAATATGCTTCTTCACTCAATTTATATTCAGATCCAGAAACAACAAAGCTGGTGAAAGAAATCTGTTCTTTATATAACATTGATGAAGATGAAGTAATATTTACTAATGGTAGCGATGAAATTCTCAATTTTGCTTTTATGGCATTTTGTAGTAAAGAAGTTGAAGCTGCTTTCCCTTCCATAACCTACGGGTTTTATAAAGTATTTGCTTCTTTAAACAATGTCCCTTATAGTGAGATTCCTTTAAATAAAAACTTCTCTATCAATGTTAGTGATTATATAGGAATCAACAAAACAATATTTATCGCTAATCCTAATGCACCAACAGGATTATGTTTAAAAAAAGAAGATATTGAACAGATACTAATATCTAATCCGAATAATATCGTGGTAATTGATGAAGCATATATTGATTTCGCATTAGAAGAAAGTTCTATATCATTAATAGAAAAATATCCTAATTTATTAGTTACTCAGACTTTTTCTAAATCAAGATCCCTCGCGGGAGGTCGTTTAGGATTCGGTATAGGAAACAAAGAATTAATTAACGATTTAAAAACGATAAAGTATTCCACTAATCCATATAATATCAATACTCTTACCTTAGTCGCTGGAGTGGCAACTTTACAAAATGAAGAATATACACAAAATAACATAAAAAAAATTATTGATGAAAGGGAAAGAGTTACTTTAGAATTAAGAAAACTTGGATTTGAAGTCCTTCCTTCGCAAGCCAACTTTATATTTGCTAAATCAGATTTAATTTCCGGAAAAGAGCTATATTTCAAGCTCAAAGAAAAAGGAATTTTAGTTCGCCACTTTGATCAAAAAGAAATTGGTGATTATAATCGTATTACTATCGGTACTAAAGAAGATAACGATGCTCTTCTATATACCACTACCCAAATTCTCAAGGAGGTCACATTATGAGAAGTAATGAAATAAATAGAGTCACAAAAGAAACATCCATATCTCTTTGTTTAGAAATCGAAGGGCAAGGAAAAAGTTCTATCGATTCAGGATGTCCATTCTTAGATCATATGTTAACTTTATTCGCTTGTCATGGTCGCTTTAATTTAAATGTTAAATGTCAAGGTGACACTGAAGTGGATTATCACCACACAGTGGAAGATATTGGTATTGTTTTAGGGCAAGCCTTTAATAATGCCGTAGGTGAAAAAAAAGGAATAAAAAGGTATGGCAATATAATTCTTCCAATGGATGAAGCATTACTTCTTGTTGCCATCGACATATCAAATAGATCTTATCTTAACTATCAAGTAGAGGGTTTAAAAGATAAAGTAGGAAATTTTGATAGTGAACTCATCGAAGAATTCTTTCTTGCTTTCACCCGTTCCTTCCCTATTACCTTGCATATCAAGAAGTTAGAAGGAAAGAATACTCACCACATTTTAGAAGCCATCTTCAAAGCATTTGCGCGTTCTTTAAAAGAAGCTTTAACTATCGATTCTGAATACATTGATGAAATTCCTTCATCTAAAGGAATGTTATAATGATTTGCATCGTGGATTATGGAGTCGGAAATTTATTTTCGCTCATTTCTTCTTGTGCCTCTTTAGGCTTTGAAGTAAAAGTCACTTCATCGATAGAAGATATAAGAAGAGCATCGAAAATTATTCTTCCTGGAGTAGGAGCTTTTGAAGATGCAATTAATAAATTAAAGATAAAAAATTTAGATCAAGTAATAAAGGAACAAGCAATAAAGGGAGTACCATTACTTGGAATTTGTCTAGGTATGCAATTATTATTTGAAAGAAGTTTCGAATTTGGTTGCCACCAAGGATTAGGCTTAATTAAAGGAGATATTGTTCCTATAAAAGATTATGTAAAGAAGGTAAAAATTCCTCATATAGGTTGGAACAAATTAAAAATAGTTAAGGAGTCTCCTTTATTCAAATATATAAAAGATGGTGATTATGTATATTTTGTTCATAGCTACTATGCTAAAACAAAAAAACAATATATCTCTTCCTTAACTGATTATGAAATAGAATTAACGGCTTCTTGCGAAAATAAAAACGTATTCGCCTGTCAGTTCCACCCAGAAAAAAGCGGTGAAGTCGGTCTAAAAATTTTAAAAGCATTTTTGGAAATGTAAATAAGAAAGAAGGTGTAAGAGATGAATATTTTCCCATCAATCGATATATATAAAGGAAATGTTGTACGCCTTTATAAAGGAAATTATGATCAAGTTACAATTTATTCTTCTTCTCCTGTTGAAGTAGCAAAAGAATTTGAAAAGGAAGGTGCTAAATACCTTCATATTGTTGATTTAGAAGGTGCACGTGATGGAAAACCACACGCTTTAGAAATTATTTTACAAATTAAGAAATCCACATCCTTAATCATAGAAGTAGGAGGTGGAATTCGCAATTTAGAAACGATCTCTACCTATTTAGATAGCGGTATTGAACGAGTGATTTTAGGGACTAGTGCGATTAAAGATGAAAATCTAGTAAAAGAAGCACTTAAAAAATACGGAAATAGAATCTTGATTGGCGTAGATATTAAAGACAATTTAGTATCTATCAATGGCTGGAAAGAAAAATCATCATTAGACGCTTATACCTTTATTGATAAAATGATATCTTTAGGTGCTTCCACTTTCATTTGTACCGACGTTTCTAAAGATGGAGCGATGGAAGGAACTAATTTATCATTATACCAAGATTTACAAAATAGATTTAATATCAACATTATTGCTTCTGGCGGTGTATCATCTTTAGAAGACATCAAAAAATTAAGGAAAATGAATATTTATGGAGCAATTATTGGAAAAGCATACTATACAAAAGCTATTTCTTTATATGAAGCAATCGAGGTGAGTAAATAATGATTACAAAGCGAATTATACCTTGTCTTGATGTCAAAGATGGAAGAGTGGTTAAAGGAACCAATTTTAAAGACTTGCACGATGTTTCTTCACCAAGTGATTTAGCTTCTTACTATTCATCTTCTGGGGCAGATGAATTAGTGTTTTATGATATCAGCGCTTCCTATGAAGGAAGAAAACTATTTACTGATGTATTAAAAAAGACCGCAGAAAATGTATTTATTCCTTTAACAGTAGGTGGAGGCATTAACACCCTTGAAGATTTCGCTTTAGTTTTAGGTGCTGGAGCAGATAAAGTAAGCGTCAACTCTGGGGCGATTAAAGATCCAACCCTCATAAAAAAAGCCGCTTCATTATATGGAAGCCAATGTGTAGTTTTATCAGTGGACGTTAAAAAAGTTGATAACGAATATCACGTATTTAGTATGGGTGGAAGAGTCGATACTAAAAAAGAAGCTTTATCTTGGATTAAATATTGTGTAGAACAAGGTGCAGGAGAAGTAGTTGTTAATTCCATCGATACCGATGGAGTTAAAAAAGGATTTGATATAGAATTATTAAAGAAAGTATGTGAAATAGTCACCGTGCCTGTCATCGCTTCAGGAGGTGCGGGATGTATTCAAGACTTCATCACTCTATTTAAAGAAATTCCTTCTATTGATGCTGGACTTGCCGCTTCTATTTTCCACTTTGAAGAAGTGAACATTAAGTCTTTAAAACAAAAAATGAAAGAAAATGATATTCCTACAAGGATTTAAGGAGAAATTATGATAAGGATTGAAGAATTAAAATTTGATGAAAAAGGATTAATACCAGCGATTGTTGTCGATGCGTCGAGCAAAAAAGTCTTAACATTATCTTATATGAATAAAGAAAGTTTAAAAATATCTATGGAAAAAGAGTTGACTTGTTTTTATTCCCGTTCGCGAAATGAACTATGGCTAAAAGGAGAAACAAGTGGAAACTATCAACATATTGTTTCTATTACTGCCGATTGTGATAAAGATGCTTTGGTTGTTTTAGTTAATAAAGATGGACCTGCTTGTCATAAAGGAAGTGATTCTTGCTTTAACGACTTAGTATTTGAAAGTAATGTCAATCATTCATTTTCATTAGAAGGATTAATGAATCTTCTAAAAGGAAGGAAAGAAGAAAAGAAGGAAGGATCATATACCACTTATCTTTTTGAAAAAGGATTAGACAAGATTTTAAAGAAAGTAGGAGAAGAAACTACCGAAGTTATCATCGCAGCGAAAGCACAAGATAAAAAAGAAACTATATACGAAATTGCTGATTTAGCTTATCATATACTTGTACTTATGATCGAACAAGGAATTTCTTTGCAAGATATTAATGATGAACTTGCTTCTCGCCATGTTATCGACCACAAAGTAAAGCAGGAGAAAATGACTAAGTAATTATGATAAAAAAAGATTTGCACATCCATTCTTCCTATTGTGATGGGAATGATACTGTAGAAGATATTATTAAATATGCTATCTCCTTACAGATGGAAACAGTAGGAATACTTACTCATTCCTACAC
>JBJFEV010000108.1:0-6049 GCA_051891155.1 Bacilli bacterium | reverse complement strand
CTAGATGAAGAAGTAAAAAATGCTTCCGATACTAAAAAATTAGGAATTCAAAATGGAGATATTGTCTTTATTGATACTAAATATACTTTTACTGATTCAGGATTTTTAAAAACTCGATTTATTGATGATAAAGCAAGTGCTGTTATTATTTTGCTTCTATTAAAATATTTAAAAGAAAACAATATTCCATTAAAACATCGCACCAAATTCTATTTTGTTGTGTATGAAGAGGTTGGTCATGGTGCATCCGCTATATCAGGTGATATCGACGAATTTGTTACTCTTGATATGGGATGTGTTGGTTTAGATTTAGCGGGCAATGAATATGCTGTTTCAATTTGCGCAAAGGATTCAAGCGGTCCATATGATTATGAATTAACAACACGCTTAATCAATTTAGCAAAAGAAAATAACTTGGATTATACAATCGATATTTTCCCTTTCTATAGTTCAGATATTGGAGCGGCTCGCTCAGCGGGAAATGACTTCAAAGGAGCGTTAATTGGTACTGGCGTTTCAGCTTCACATGGTATGGAAAGAACACATATTAAAGGAATAGAAAATACGCTTAAATTAATCTACATATATTTGACAAAATAAAAAAATAAACTAAATCTTATAGATTTAGTTTTTTTGTATAATTCATTTTTTTCGATACCAGATAACCGTGAATTCTTCATGTTCCTCTTCTTTATAAGGAGTAAACATATCTTCATATTCAGGGAAGAAGACATTCCCTTCATAATCTCCTTTTACAATAGAGATAATAAGTTCTTCACAATATGGAAGAAGTTGCTTGTAAATAGAAGCACCTCCACAGACAAATATCGTTTCTTCACAATCTTTATATCGTTTAATTATTTCATTTAAATCAGTTACTATTTCACAACCTTGAGCATCGAAATTTTTATCGTAGTTAACAACAATTGTTTCTCGATTTGGTAAAGGTTTTCCAATGGAAGTAAAGGTTGTACTTCCCATAACCAAAGTATGATTTAAAGTAGTTCTTTTAAAATGAAGAAATTCTTCTTTAATATGCCAAGGTATATATAGTCCATTACCAATAACTCGATTTTTTGCTTGCGCATTAATAGCCACTAACATACTAAACACTCACCTTTCCTTTAATAGTAGGATAAGGATCATAACCAACTATCTCAAAATCTTCAAAGCGGAAATCCACAACAGAATCGACTTTACGTTTAATTACTAATTGAGGAAGAGCACGAGGCGTTCTAGATAGTTGAGTTTTAATTTGTTCCACATGATCTTTATAAATATGAACATCTCCAAAAGTATGAACAAAATCTCCAGGTTCATAACCACAAGTATGACATAACATTAATAAAAGAGTGGCATAAGAAGCAATATTAAATGGAACACCTAAAAATAAATCAGCGCTTCTTTGATATAATTGACAAGATAATTTTTTGCCATCACCAGAAACATAAAATTGAACAAAGGCATGACAAGGTGGTAAAGCCATTTGATCAATTTGAGCAGGATTCCAAGCACAAATAATATGTCTTCGAGAAAAAGGATTCTCTTTTAAACCTTTTTCTAATTCCAATAACTGATCTTTTCCAAAGAAATCTCTCCATTGATGACCATATACAGGTCCTAAATCACCATATTTTTGAGCAAATTCTTCATCAGTTTTAATTTTTTCTACAAACTCTTCGATAGTTTCCCCTTTAAATTCAGGGCTTTTTGAATATTTAGCATATGGCCATTCATTCCATATTCTAATATTTTGATCAACAAGAGGCTTGATATTAGTGGATCCAGAAATAATCCAAAGTAACTCTCCAAGAACAGCTTTATAATATACTTTTTTAGTGGTTAGCAAAGGAAATCCATCTTGTAAATTACATCTTAATTGATAGCCAAAATGAGAAATAGTACCTGTACCAGTCCTATCTTCTTTATACATTCCATTATCTAATACATATTGGCATAATTCTAAATAATTCTTCATTTTTTATCACCTTGGTAAATTGTAACATATTTTTATATATATGTAATAAAAATTAATCTAAATATATTTTTTTTAATTTTTCTTTATCTACTTTTAAAATATTTTCTAAATATAAATCTATAGATCCATATTTAGTGATGATTGCATCTAATGCAGAATCTAAATATTCCTTCTTAGCGGAAAATACATCGTATAAAGATGGTAACATATTTTCATTTGTTCCCTTTTGTTTTAAAAAATATGGAGTTAATTCTCTAATTTTTTGTTTCATCGCTATGTTAGTAAATAAATAATCTTCGACAAGATCTGATTTAACCACACCAAGAGCGTAACATAGTAAATAAGCGGCAATGCCAGTTCGATCTTTGCCTTGAGAACAATTAAATAAAATCACTTTATTCTCTTGTTGAACAACATTAAAAAAGTCTTGATAACATTTAATACCTACTTCGCTAGTAACTATTTCAGCGTATAAATTTTTCATATAATTAAAACCATTTTTTTCTTTTCCCATAAAAGAAAGCAAATTGGAATCTTCAGAACTTCCTTTTTCTTGTGAAGACCCATCGATAGTAAGAGTCGGGAAATTATGATAAGTTACTCCCTCTAAAACAACATTCCCTTTAGCAATAAATTCTTTTTCTGATCGAAAATCTATGATATCGGTAAAATTCAAACTTTTCAGTAATTCTATATCTTTTGCACTTACTCGATGCAAATGGCCACTTCTAAATAATCTCTTATTTTTTATATATTTTCCATCAATAGTTTTCATGCCCCCTAAATCACGACAATTCTTTTGATAACTTAATTCAATAATCATAGTTCATCTCCATTTTATTTTCTTTTTAAATATTTACATATTTTAGCGAGTAGTTCTTTATTATCAATTGGTTTGGTAATATGCTCATTCATACCAGCTTCTTTCGTAGCTTCAATATCTTCAGCAAACGCATTCGCGGTCATGGCAAAAATTGGTACAGTTTTTGCATCTTTTCTCTTTAATTTTCTTATGGATCTAGTAGCTTCATAACCACCAAGAACCGGCATCATTACATCCATTAAAATGATATCAAAATGATTGATTGGTGAATCTTTAAAAATAGATAATGCTTCTTGACCGTCATGAGCTTTAGTCACTTTAATTTCATTTTCTTCTAAAATATAGGAAGCAATTTCCATATTTAAATCATTATCTTCTACTAATAAAATATTCTTATTTTTTAATAAAGCATAATCAATTTCGTCAATAGTCGTTTTTGTTTCATCCAAATTATTATTTATTTCAAAAGGCCAAATTATTTCAAAAGTAGTTCCTTCTCCTTTTTTAGAAATAACATTTATGGAGCCACCGACAATATCGATAATACGTTTGACGATAGATAGACCTAATCCAGTTCCTCCATACTCGCTTCGTGTTCCTTCATTTTCTTGTGAAAAAGGAGTAAATAATTTCTTTTGGAACTCTTCGCTCATACCGATGCCAGTATCAGAGATTGTATACTTATATGTCACGATATTATTCGAGACATTAATTTTATCTATTTTGAAGATTATTTGCCCATTTTTCTTATTATATTTATAAGCATTAGAAAGAACGTTTAATAAAACTTGTCTAAAATGAAGAGAAGAACCATAGACATTATTGATATCGTTATTATTAAATTCTGTTTTTAGAACAATTCCTTTTTCTACAAGTTGAGGCGAAATAATTTCTAGACAACTATTAACAATTTCTTGTAAATTCATTGGATTATGAGGAATTATGATTTCTCCACTTTCCAACTTATTCATATCTAAAACGTCATTAATTAAAGAAAGTAAGAATGAAGAAGCTGTCCTAATTTTATTTAAACATTCTTCTACCTTTTCTTGGTCATTTGAGTTCTTAGAAGCTATATCTAACATTCCCATAATACCGTTAATCGGAGTTCTTATATCATGCGACATCCGACTCAAAAATCCCGTCTTAGCATTATTAGCTCTTTTGGCTTCTTCCATAGCATCCAACAATTGCTTTTCACGCGCTAATTCCTTATTTTTTTCTTCATCTATTTCTTGTACTGTAAGCATCACATGCTTAACGTTTTTTTCATCATCGACATCTGATTTTATCAAGGTGATTCTAATCCATCCAAAATGGGAACATTGAGCTTCCATCATCACGCGCGATTTAGAAAACAAAGAATTCTTTACATTTTCCAGGTCTAAAAATGAGAGAACATTTTCTTTATCATCATCAATAATTTGTTCAATAAATTCCTTTATGTATTGATCGTAAGGCGCTCTTTCTCCTAATGTAAAATTTAGCTCTTCATTATTTAATGGAATAATGGTTTTTTCTTTTACATTTATATATCCAGATTTGTAATTAATAAAATTTAAAGATTTTACTATCTTCATCTGACGAATTAAGGAGCGATGGTTTTTTTCTTTTTCCTTAATATACAATTGTTGATTAGTATCATCGGAAATTAAAAATATATATCCAATTCTTCTTTTTTTCGTTGCGCTTAATAAATAATTTATCTCAACCCGATAGTCTTTTCCCTCTGAAGAAAAATAACTAACTTTATCTGTTGAACTATATGAAAATAAACGCATCCTATAAGCAAAATTGTCTTGTAAAAAATCATTATCAAGGGGAATTTTTTCATCTCTTCTTAAGACGTTTAGTCCGGGAATAATTTCTAGCGCTTTTTTATTTGATGATTTAAAATGTCCCATCGAATCAAAGATTACAATTGCGAATTGATTAGATTCTTGCAAAGTCAATGATGCTCGATTAGAATCATATGCTTCATTATTGATTAACAAATATAATAAAGTATATTCAGAAATTACATATGATATACAAACAAATTGAAACACATTAGAAGGAATTTTTTGCAAGAAATATGAAGCGATATTGAATAAAACTAATAGTGCGATAATTATTGATGTTTTATATGAAGCAGTCTTATTTTTAATTAATGTATAAATGCTCACACTGACCATAGCGATGAAGTAAGCCACTAAATAGATTGTATATAAAATATGAAGTGGTCCATCCTCATGTTCTAACAGTGCTACTCCACAATCAAATCTTAATTCATTAGTTTTATAATATAAATGATGAAAATCATTAGTATATATCAAAGTCAAAATGCATAATGTGATAACAATTAATGCAATGCTAATTTTGGTATTCTTTTTAATATTACATAATTCAAAGATAGCACCCAAAGTAAAGAACATTAGAAATGCACCGCCAAAATATGTTAATCCATTAGCGAACATTGCCTTTTCTACAGTTGTAGAAGTTGCTATTTCTAGATAACCTAAACATGCAATAGCAACACACACAAAAGCAAATAGATAAAAAATATTTTGTCTTTTATCTCCGACCACTAAAATTAATATAGCAATTATAGAAATAAAAAATGCAATCAAGTACAAGCTTACTAACATTAAATTTTCCCCTATCTCTTCCCTATATGCTTTTATTATACAATTAATTTAAATAATTGTATATGGAATTAATTTGTAAATTATTTTTAAAATATTATTTGTTCTTACTGGATTTATAGCAATAATTATCGCTATCAAGTATAAAAATCAAATAAGAGTAATAAATATAACTTTTTGCAAAAATAATGAAAAAAGATTTGATAATTCTATTATTTACAAACCAATTATCAAATCTAAATACAACTATTCCAACTCAAATGCGCCTGTGTAAAGACGATAATATTGTCCTTTGGCTTTTATAAGTTCATCATGGTTACCTTTCTCTATAATCTTTCCATGATCTAATACAATTATTTCATTGCTTGATTGCACAGTAGATAAGCGATGGGCAATAACAAATGTTGTCCTGCATTCCATTAATTTGTCTGTACCAAGTTGATCAATCATTTTATCTATATCATTTATCAATGTAAAATCTTAAATAAAATCACATTGACCTAATAATATTTTCTTTGTAATCACACCATCATAACTAAATATTATTCTGTTAAACATAATTATACCTTCTTTTAACATTATATTCTAAGAAGTCCCCTACCTTCTGTAAGTAGGGGATGAATT
>JBJFEV010000107.1:0-6093 GCA_051891155.1 Bacilli bacterium | reverse complement strand
AGTACTTAATACATAAGTCACTTACTAGGTGTTGCGTTTGAATTGAGAAATTATCGATAAAAAAAAGAGTATCAACACTCTTTGATTAAATTTTGATACTCTTTATTTTGTTCAATTAAACAATTTCTTTTTTCTTTAGATAAATGCGGATTTAGGAGAATTTTATCATTTAAATCGATGAGTGTAAGATATTTTTTTATGAAAATAGAATTCTTCTCTCTGCGTAAATAATAACCATATTTTTTATCTAATTCATCCACTTCTTTTTTTCTTTTGGAAAATAATAATATTTCATAAAAATGATCATCGTAAACTATCTTCTCTTGTTCTGGATAAAAACCTTTAGTGAGTAAATATGATCTTAATTCATATTCTCCTCCTTGCGGACCTAAAAGAAGATATTCAGCTTTTAGTGTTTTTTCTTCATCATTTTGTAAGATATTTTTAATTAATTCTCCGCCCATGCCACATATGATGATAGTTTTATATGTTTCACTGGGACAACAATGTAATCCTGAGCATAAATCAGTCTTTATTTCATTTTCTAATTTATCTTCCTTGATTTTTTTTATTAGATTTTCATAAGGACCTTTTTTGTTATCAGATGCATAACCAATTGGAATTATTTTATTCTTGATAAGATGAGTTATTAATAATCCGTGATCTGCACCGATATCTGCAGCAGGAATTCCAATGGGCACTAAAGAAGCTACTACTTGTAAGCGTAAAGATAAACTCATCTTTATTTATCTCGATAATCACCAAAACGTTTTGAACGTACAGGATGTCTTAGCTTTCTAATAGCTTTTGCTTCAATTTGTCTAATTCTTTCTCTTGTAACACCAAACTCTTTTCCTACTTCTTCTAAGGTGCGTGGTCTTCCATCATCTAGTCCATATCTTAATCTTAGAACTCTCTCTTCTCTATCTGTTAAGTCTTTCATTACAGAATAAAGTTCATCTTTAAGTAATGATTTGGTTGTAAATTCAGATGGAGATTGTGTTTCTTTATCTTCGATAAAATCACCTAAATGTGAATCATCTTCTTCACCAATAGGTGTTTCTAAAGATACTGGATCTAATGCGATTTTTTCTATTTCACGAATACGTTCTGGTGATAAACGTGAAGCTGGATCCATACGATCTGAAATCTCTTGAGCTGTAGGTTCTCTACCTAATTCTTGAATTAAAGAACGTTTATAACGAGTGATTTTATTTATTGTTTCTACCATATGAACAGGGATTCTGATTGTTCTTGCTTGATCAGCAATAGCTCTAGTTATAGCTTGACGAATCCACCATGTTGCATATGTAGAGAATTTAAATCCTTTTGTATAATCGAATTTTTCTACTGCTTTAATTAAACCAAGATTTCCTTCTTGAATCAAATCTAAGAAAAGCATACCTCTACCTACATAGTGTTTTGCAATAGAAACAACTAATCTTAAGTTAGCTTGTGTTAATTCGTTTTTCGCGTCTTCATCACCTTGTAAAATCTTTTTAGCTAAATCGATTTCTTCTTCTGATGATAAGAGTCTGACTCTTCCTATTTCTTTTAAATACATTTTTACAGGATCATTAACTTTTACCGTATCATCAACAATATTTTCATAGTCAAAATCAGAATATGTTTCTTCTTCTACATCTTCCATTGAAAAATCTGCATCATCATCTAAAAATGCTTCCGACATATCTTCATTAACTTTTGATGCATCGAATTCTAGATCATCAAGATCGGCAACTTCATCTTCATCAGAATTAACTGTAATATTTTTATTTTTAAAAAATTCAATTAAGTCTTCTACATCAGAATCAGATAAATCTAGGTGAGAGGTTGCATCTAATAAATCTTCTTGTTGAATGCATTTTTCTTTTTTGCCAATTTCTAAAAATCTTTTCTTAATTTGATCTAATGTTTCCTCTTTTACCTCGAAATCATCAGCATCTATCTTGATGTTTGGAATATCAGAATATTCTTCTTCATCAGAATCAAATTCTTCATCTTCATCTTCTAACATTTCTTCTTCATAATCTTTTTTCTTCATTGTGTTTCTTCCTTTCTCATCTAGATTTTTTATAATAGTAACTTCAAATTTACATTTTTATTTATTTAAATTCTTTTCTTTCATAAATTCAGCAAGAATATTAGCTTTTTGATTGGAATCTTTACCGATAAAGCTATTCTTAATATTCTTGTCTTTATCTTTCTTTATCATTTCCTTTTGATAAATTTGCAATATATCATCTAATGTTTCTTTTGAATAAGGTGCATATCCCTCATCTTTAGTGGATAACTCAATAACCGTATTTATTAGTTCTTCACTAGAATTTGATTCCATTTGTTGCACAAGAGATATTAAATCCGCTAAATAGAATTTACCATCATGAATGGTTTCTTGGATGTAATTCCAAATTTTTTCATAAATATTGTTTATAAAATAATTTTGACCGCTATGACGATAATCTTCAATCGCTTGATCATTTGTTAATAGGAAATGCATAATTTGTTTTTCTGCATTTTGAATTCTTGTCAATAATTTTTTAGTTTTAATCCTCTCAAAATTATTGTTATAGTTAATTTTTTGAATTTGCGTTTTTGCATCGTTTTTTGATAATAAACTAGCAAAAGTTGATTTTTCAACACCCGTGTATTGACATACTTTTTGAAGGAAAATATCCCTTTCTAATACATCGCTAATTTCCGAAATATAAGGTAGTAAATCATCGGCAAATTTTTTCTTATCATCAATACTTTCAAGTCGATTATTCTTCTTATGATATTCAAAAATGAAGTCATATTTTGAATATAAGGAATTTAATAATTCTTTGAGGGCAATTGGGCCTTTATTTTGTAAAATCTCATCTGGATCATCTTTACAATTCTTATAATTGACAATACGATAATGTATATTTTCTTTATCAAGAATATCTATCATTTTTATCATACCCATTTGTCCAGCATCATCACCATCTAGACATAGGCGTACCTCAACATTTAGTTTTCGTAGCATTTTTGCATGATGAGAAGTAAAAGCCGTTCCCATCAATGCTACACATGACTTAATACCTACCTTATATAAAGCAAATACATCCATAAAACCTTCGACAATATAAACGTATCCTTCTCTTTTTGCTTCATTCTTAGCATTTTGGTAATTGTATAATATTTTTGATTTATTAAATAGAACAGTATTAGGTGAGTTAACGTATTTAGCGTCTAAAGAAGAATTGATTCTCCTTCCTGAAAATCCTATGACTTCGGAAAATTCATTGTAAAGAGGAAAGATTATTCTGCTTGCAAATCTGTCTCCATAAGAAGAAACGTTTCTAACCAATATACCCGCTTTATCCAAAGCATCTATATCATACCCTTTATTTCGTAATATAGAGATAATTATTTGAGGATCATCAGGAGAAAAACCTAATGAAAAATAATCGATCATTTCTTGGAAAATATTTCTCGATTCGAAATATTTTTTAGCATTTACCCCACCTTGTGTATTTAATGAAAAATGATAAAAATTATTAATTTCTTTTAAACATGAATAAATCTTTGAGGTTTCATCATCAACTACTCTTTCAACTTTTTTTAATGATTCATGTTGATATCCAATCATTTCAGCGACTTTTTTAATCGCATCATTAAATGAACATTTTTCGTATTTTTCTACGAAGGTAAAAACATTACCACCTGTACCACACACAAAGCATTTAAATATTTGTTTTTCTTGCGATATATGAAGGGATGGATTAGTATCAGCATGAAAAGGACATATTGCCATATATGTGTTACCTTTCTTAATAACATTAATATATGACGATATAATCTGTACTATATCCGCTTTTCTTCTTATATCCTCAATAATTTCTAGTGGTATCATTTTTACCTCTTACATAATATTAAAACTTAATTTTTTCTTGTATATATGAAGATACTTCACTTATTGGAAGTCTAATTTGACTCATAGTATCTCTTTCTCTAATTGTTACACAGCCATCATTTTCACTATCGAAATCGTATGTTATACAGAATGGTGTACCAATCGCATCTTGTCTTCTGTAACGTTTACCAATTGAAGCTGTTTCATCAAATGTAACTGGGAAATCTTTAGCTAAAGCATTGCATAATTCTAAAGCCTTTTCTCCAAGTTGCTTTGATAAAGGTAAAACAGCAGCTTTATAAGGTGCTACACAAGGATGAAGATGCAATACGATACGAGTATCATTTTCAAGTTGTTCAACATCATATGCATCACATAATAAAGTTAATGCTAAACGATCTACACCTAAAGCAGGTTCTACACAATATGGAATATAATTTTCTTTAGTAATAGGATCAGTATATGTTAAATTTTCACCTGAATATTCCATATGTCTCTTTAAATCATAATCGGTACGATCTGCAATACCCCATAATTCACCCCATCCAAATGGAAATTGATATTCGATATCTGTTGTGGCTTTGGAATAGAATGCTAACGCCGCTTTATCGTGATCTCTAAAACGTAGATTTTCTTCTTTGATATTTAATGATAATAAGAAATCCCAACAATATTTTTTCCAATAATCAAACCACATTAAATCATCGCCTGGTTTACAGAAAAATTCCATTTCCATTTGTTCGAATTCTCTAGTTCTAAAAGTGAAGTTGCCAGGAGTAATTTCGTTTCTAAATGATTTTCCGATATCGCAAATACCCATTGGAAGACGTTTTCTTTGACTTCTAATGACATTAGAAAAATTAACAAATAATCCTTGTGCTGTTTCTGGTCGTAAATATACTTCAGATTTTGAATCTTCCGTAACACCAATATGTGTTTTAAACATCATTTGGAATTTTCTAATATCAGTAAAGTTACTATTTCCACATCTTGGACATTTAATATTATTTTCTTTAATGAAATCAACCATTTGTTCATTTGACCAACCAGCGACCTCAATATGAGCTTGCGATTCAATCAAATCATCCGCTCTATGACGTGCCTTACAAGATTTACAATCGATTAATGGGTCAGAGAAATTTGCTACGTGTCCAGTAGCTTCCCAAACTCTTGTGTTCATAATGATTGCTGGATCAAGACCAACATTCATTGGTTTTTCTTGAACAAATTTTTTCCACCATGCAGCTTTTACATTATTTTTAAATAAAACGCCTAGAGGACCATAATCCCAAGCGTTTGCAAGTCCCCCATAAATTTGTGAACCAGGAAATACATATCCTGAAACTTGTAAATGAGAAACTATTTCATCAAATTTTATTTTTGCCATAAGTACCTCTTTTTGAATGTGTAAAAAACAATTCCTTTTTATGATAGAAAAAGAAATAGAGTCTTGTCAACCTATTATGAGTGTATTATTATCAAAATCTATTAATTTTTTCCACAAAAATACATATCTAGTGATTTTAATTCCTTTTCTCCAAAAGAAGAACATAAATAGGAACAAAAATTTTTAATTAGTGAATAGGTATCATTCTTATTTAATACGTAATGTTGCAATGAAGAAGAATCAATCATAAATACATAACGAAATGATTTTAATAATGATGGAGAAACAAAAAAATTATCTTTTAGACAATTTCTACATATAAATCCACCATCTTGATAGGATATTGAAACAATTTCTTTTTTTGATCCGCATTCAACACAACAATCATATTCTAGCTTGTATCCGGAATATTTAATTATTTGAGCTAGATAAATAGAAAGAAGTGTTCCACTATCAAAATTATTTTCTAAAGAAAATAAAGTATTAATAAAATATGAATATATCTTTTCATATTCTTCATCAATAAATTTCAAAGTAGCTTCGCTCATTAAGGATACGCATGAAATATTATCCAAATTTTCATATAGGTTTTTAAATGTGTGTAATGATTTTCCTTGCTTTAAAGTAAGGTGAGAATTTTTCTCTATTAATGTAAATTCAGAATAGTTATATTGAAGGCAAGACGCGGCATTTTTACTATTAGGCGAAAGAATTCCACGTGCTAAAAAAGACACGATTCCATCTTTAGTCAATAATGAAATCATGCTATCTTTTTCTTTATAATGTACTTGTCTTAATACTATACCTTCAACAGTAATATCCATAT
>JBJFEV010000106.1:0-6104 GCA_051891155.1 Bacilli bacterium | reverse complement strand
ACCATACTATCCTTCCCACCAGAAATACATACGCATATCTTATCGTTTTCTTTAATCAACTCATATTCATTAACCGCTTTAACAAAGCACGAATATATACCTTTTCGATATGTAGTAATAAGGGATCTTTCAATCATCTTAACTTTTTCCATAACAATTCACCTGTATCAATTATACAATAAAGAAAAAAGTTAGGTATAGAAACATCTTTCTTCACACTAACTTTATTTTCTTTTCTAATTATCCATATTTAAATAGAAGGTTACTAAATTTTTAGAAACGAGTTTTAAGCATCTATAAAACATTTCTTTTTCTTCCTCGCTCATTCCTTCACCGCTGACATGAACGGCTTTTTCTTGTGTTGCCGATAATTCACCCGCAATTCTTTTTCCTTCTTCGGTTAAAGATATACGAGATTTATACTTTTTAGAATAGTTTACATAGCCTTTATCCACTAAAGAGGCAATGCCTCTAGATATGGCAGCTTTATCTTCTAAAGTAAGGTTTATTAATTCTTTTGAAGTTAATCCATCTTCTGCTTTTTCTAAATAAAATAAAATCATAAAATGAATAGATTTCAAACCGTATTTTTCAAGTCCGGCATTTTTTACTCTTTGAATTACTTTGCTTAGTACATCCATGGATTTAATGAACATATCAAATCTTGATTCTCTTCCCATGACGTTCCTCCTTAATAAGTATCAACAAAATAGCATTTTACATTGAAATTGTTGCATTGTCAACAATTTTCTAGTTATATTAAATACTTACTAAGAAGCTTATAGAACTTGGTATCCTGCTTCCGTAACCACTTTTTTTACTTCATCAAGATCTAAAGAACCTTCATAGCTAATAGAAACTTCTTTAGTTGCAAGATTAGCTTCTACAGAAACAACATTTTCAACTTTTTGGATTTCTTTTTCAACGCGTGCCTTGCAATGCATACACATCATTCCTTCCACTTTGATTACTTTTTCCATTTTCTTATTTTCCTCCTTTTCAACAACTTTTTCTTTTTTATTTCGTTTTATTTTAAATAGATTAATGGTTAAGGCATTTAAAACGACTGATACGGAAGAAAGGGACATCGCTAAACTTCCAATCATCGGATTAATAACAAATTTATCATTGATGTAGTAAAAGATTCCTGACGCTAGAATCACACATAAAGAATTATAGAAAAACGCCCAAAATAAACCGATCTTAATTGTTCTTAAAGTTCTTTTACTGAGCAATATAACATTTACTACATCGAGCAAATCATTTCTTAAAAGAACGATATCGCTAGATTCAAGTGTAGCTTCCGCACCACTTC
This sequence comes from Bacilli bacterium, assembly GCA_051891155.1. GTDB lineage: Bacteria > Bacillota_I > Bacilli_A > RFN20 > CAG-449 > UBA3210. The sequence goes on along the minus strand of JBJFEV010000106.1, from coordinate 4,789 downwards.
CAAGCGCAATTCCTAAATCCGCGCCCATTAATGAAGGAGCATCATTTACTCCATCACCTATCATTGCAACTAATCCTTTTGATTCTTTCTTTAATGATGTGATAACTTCTAATTTATCTTGTGGATAAACATCGGCAATAACCTTTTTTATTCCCACCTCTTTAGCGATACAAGCAGCACTACTATAATTATCACCGGTAAGCATAATAACATCTATCCCTCGTTTTTGCAGTTCTTCTATCGCTTCTTTAGTCGTCTCTTTCACTTCGTCTTTAATGCCTATAAGCGCTTGTACTTCTTCATCTTTAGCGAATATAAGGACTGTCTTTCCTTCTTTTTGAAGATCATCTATCTTTTGTTTAATATTATCCGCTACTTCTATTCCTTTACTATTACCAATGTAATAAGAGGAAGTATCATCATCTCCATATAAGCCTTTTCCTTCATCAAAATGATAATTCATCAATTCTTTTTCTTTTGCGTTATTCTTTTTACAATATGCGATTAAACATTTAGCTAAAGGATGCTCACTTTTATTTTCTAAAGAATAAATGATATCCAGCGCTTCTTTATTTTCTTGTAAGGAAATAAAATCAGTAACTTCAGGTGTTCCTTTAGTGATTGTACCGGTTTTATCCATCACTACCGTCTTAATTGAATGAGCTTTTTCTAATATCTCTGCATTCTTTATTAATAATCCATTCTCCGCACCTTTTCCTGTGCCACACATTATCGCCACCGGAGTAGCTAAACCTAAAGCACAAGGGCAAGCAATAACTACAACCGTGATAGCAAAATTAAATGATAATTCAAAGTTATTACTAAATATCATATTGAGGATAAATGTAAGTATGGCAATAGTTAAAATTAAAGGAACAAATATGGCACTAACTCTATCGGCAAGGCGCGATATAGGAGCCTTAGAAGAACTTGCTTCTTCTACTAACTTAATAATCGTGGCAAAGGAAGAATCTTCTCCTACTTTAGATGCTTTAACTTTAATATATCCTGAGCTTACAATCGTGGAAGCAAAGACTTCTTCCCCTTCCTTTTTTAATACAGGAAGTGATTCTCCAGTAATATTGCTTTGATCTAAAGAAGCTTTTCCGTAAATTATTATTCCATCAACTGGTACTTTGTCACCATTTTTTACTATAAGTATATCGCCACTTCTCACTTCACTTATATCTATTTCTTCCTCTTTTCCATCTACTTCTTTACGCGCTTTTTTCGGTGCTAGATCCATTAATCGAGTCAAAGCAGAAGTTGTCTTTTTCTTTGATAATTTTTCTAAATATTTACCTAATGAAACTAAAGTTAATATCATACCCGCTGATTCAAAATATAATGAATCATGATAAGAATAATATCCTAAACTAATCATAAATAAAGCAAAGATACCATAAGCCAATGAGAATGATGATCCTATGGCTATTAAGCTATCCATATTAGGTTTACCTTTAAATAGCCTTTTAAATCCATTTATAAAATATTTTCGATAAATATAAACAATAGGAAGTACTAAAATAAATTGAATAAGTGCAAATCCCATCGGATTTTGATGATGGTCAAATACGGGAGGAACAATCCACCCCCACATCATATTTCCCATCGAGAAATACATCAATACAAGAAGCAATATAATCGCAATAATTAAAGAGATTAAATCATTATCTTTCTTCGTTTCAACTTTGATTTTTTCTTTTTCGCATGCACTATATCCAGCTTTCTTAACTGCTTCTTCAATTTGTTTAGAAGAAAGGATATTTTCATCATAATCAACTACCATAGTATTCTGTAATAAATTAACATTACATTCTTTTATTCCATTTAAAGAGGTAACAGCTTTATTTACATGTCCTTGGCAAGCAGCACATGTCATTCCCTCTACATTATACTTTTTTCTCATATTAATAAGTTGTCATGCGTTTTATTACATTTACCATTTCTTCTATCTTCTTTTCTTTAGCTTCTTCGCAGCATAAAGAATCTTTTACGCATGTGTTTAAATGTCCTTCCAATATATTAATATTCGCTTTTTTCAAAATAGATATACTTGCCATAATTTGATTTGAAATATCGATGCAGTAACGTTCTTCTTCAATCATCTTGATTATCCCTTCAATTTGACCTTTGCAAGTTTTTAAATTCTTTAAAGCTTGTTTTCTTTCTTCTGTCATACACTCCCCCTCCGTGTGGGTGATTATATTATATAAAAAAATTCTTTCTCCGGCAAGAGAAAGAAAAATTTATTTATGAAGACTTAAATAAAGTGCACTTAATGCTGCTTTATTATTGTAGATTTGTGAATCCACCTTCACAGTATATAGCAATGAAGAATTTTTTTGTTCTGTGGACAGTTCATCCACTTTTTCTTCAATTGAAGAAAATATTTTCTCATTTTCAAACATTTGGCCAGAAAAAATTATTCTTTTTAAGCGAAAGAAAATTATTGCATTATGAAGAATTATAGAAAATACGCTCACAAAGTTTTTAATCCTTTCTGTGGATGATAATATCTCTTTATGATTAAAAGAAAATTGTTCCTTAGGAATTATATCACTTAATTTCATCCCTTGGTTATTTACTAAATTTCCTATATCTATATTCGGATAGGAAGAAAACAATTTACCATTTAAAAATATAGAAGCTTCGATATTATTATTAAAATCAATAAACAACATATTATCTTCATCGATTATTTCACTTTTATAAGCATAACCTAATGTATTTGTTTGATTGCATATAAATACATTTTCCACTTTACTTTTTAAATAGGCGATTACTTTTTCTTCTTTTTCATTACCTTGATCAATTAATTCTCTATCATCTCTTACAAATGTAATACCTAAACAGTTTTGAAGCGATAAAAGAGATAGATATTCATCTAGTTCTTCTATCGAGCCAAAAAGAATGTTTCGCCTAATCTTCCTATGAGTATTTATTTCTTCATATTGATAATGATTTTCCTTCTTTTCTATACCAAGAGCAAAAAAAGCATCTTCATTAAGAACAAGAATATCTTCTTTCCTCCCCACTTTATCTTCTAAAGAAGGAATAAGAGAAAGGATATTATCTGCGATTAATGGCTTAGTGTTTTGAGTTATTGCTGCAAGAGTGACACTACATAAAGAAGAAAGTTCTTTTCTTGAACAAGATCCTTTCTTAATAATTAGAGACAATATCTTTCTTTGCAAACAATTCATTTTTGCCACCTTAAAAAGTAGAATGTGTACCTTTCCTATTTTCTCCTATAATTCCTACATATGCCCCCTTTTGAGCTTGCGGAGATTCTTTATGAGCTATAAGCCATTTATTATTCATAAAATATAAAGAATCATTACTTTTTTCTGCTAACGGTGTATTAGTACCTTTAGGAAGAAGGACCGCTACTCGAAAGCCATTCTTGCTTGTGGCACAAGGAGAAAAATGTAAAATTTTTTTATTTAAAACAAATGCTTCATTCTTTTTTATATATACTTCTTCTAGATCCGTAGACTTAACAACACCATCTTTAATAATATCTTGCGTACCTAAAAACAATGTTACATCTTCACTAGCAACATTGATTTCAATAGAATCATGGTATTCAGTAGCGTTTAAAAGGATATTATGTCCCACCACATATCCTGCTTGCATAGGAATAGAAGGAAAGAATTTTTCTTGAATATATTTAACTTCTTTCAAACCTTCAAACTTTTCATCGCTAGCCACGTAAACGTTACCTTCTAAAGGTAATTCAATATTATTTAAGTAAGAAATGATTTCACTAACATCAATATCTAATTTCTTACCATATTTAGAAAAGCTTTCATCACTAAGATTTAGCATTCTATCACTTCCCAATTCATTAATTTAGCAAGAATTTTAACCACTTCTTTGTAACGGACATATCCCATGATAACATGATGAGCTATTCCATTATTTACGACGACATCTAATACATCTTTCACACTGTGACTAAACTTAACTTTAGCAAATGTACCAGTTAATAATTTATCCATTGGTAAAGCTCTTCCTTCTTCATAGAACAAACGTGTCTTTCCTCTTGCTGTATCAATTCTAAAAATTGAAAAATCTCCTTCTTTAAGAACAAATCCGGCTGTAACGCCTTTTCCTCCTGCAAAATAAGTATCAAGTGATCTGACACATTTTTTATCCCATAAGGAACAAGGAGCCACCCCACAATGCCATAACAATGCATAGTCTTCTTTGAAATTGACTTGTGAAAGGTCCCCCATAAAAGGAGTATCCTCACCTAAAGCTTTAACACAAATCATCGAAATAAGTGCTTCTACATCTCCTTCGCACGCTAAAAGGACGCCACGCGCTTGTAATATCGACATCATCGCGCATGGTGATATACCATAAGTTGCTGCAAATTCTGGCCAGCATCTAATCGCTAAAGCATCGATATGTTTTTCTTTTAAAAATAATGAAGTAGAAGCAACAAGCGAAGATACTAAATCAACTTGTTTGTCAGATAATTGACTAACATCAAAATTAGATAAAATATATTCCTTTTCTTTTTGAATAACTTCTTCACTTGCTTGATTCTTGAATAAGTCAGAAATTTCATAATGATTAATTAATAAACCTGTATTTTTATATAGATTTAATTCATCAATTCCCACATTATAAAATCCTTGTGCTCGATATCCAATAATTCCAATACTTGTCGTTCTTATCGCTACGAGTGCTTTAATAGCTTTGAGCCAATTTTCATCAACTTTATCTCCTATGGTAACAAGGAAATTATCTACTCCTGCTTTATACAAATTGGAGGCAT
>JBJFEV010000105.1:0-6185 GCA_051891155.1 Bacilli bacterium | reverse complement strand
ATCCAAATATGCTTGAGGAATTAAAGCGATTCCAAATCCTGATTCTACAAGGGTTGTTGCAATTTCAAATGAAGAACAAAATTGAAAATCTAAAGTGCTTTTACCATCTAATAAGTGAAGTTGAAATTGATTCATTTGATTGGTTAATAGTAAAGGGTCAATTAAAATGACCTTTTCTTTTTTTATGTCCTCAATTGAAAGAGAAGCATATGAAGATAAAGCGTTATCTTTTTTCATTATACAGACTAATTTATCTTCTTTTATTTGATGATAGGAAATAATATCATTAACTTTATTCGTATCATAATGAGAAAAGAATACATCTATATTTCCATTTTCTAATAGATAAAATAGTTGGCTTCTAGATGCTATTTCGATTTTGGGATGAAAATTTGGTATCTCATTATTAAAATATTCTAAGATTTTTTTCATAGAATTTAATTGTGCTAAATACGAACATCCGATAGATAATGTGGTCAAAGCAATATTCTTGGAAGATTGATAGCGCATTTTAGCTTGTAGAACAATTTCAATGATTTTTTTTGCATCTCCAATAAAAGATAGTCCTTCTTGGGTAATTTCCACAAAGCGAGTTGATCTTTTGAATAAAACGACATTCAATTCATCCTCTAAAGTTTTTATTTGATGAGTTATAGCGGGTTGAGAAATATTTAGTTGTTCTGCCGCTCTTACAAAGCTTAGGGTATTGCTAACCGCTAAAAAGCATTCTAATTGAAAAGTATTCATACTATATACCTCGATAAATTTATAATAAATTAATAAATATTTTTTATCAATAATAATAAAAATCATTTAATAATTTAGCACTCTAATATTGACTTTGCTAAAAACGATACTATAATATGATTAGCACTTGTAAAAAGAGAGTGCTAAAAATGAATAAACAAAAATATATTTTAATAAAGTAAACAGGAGGTAAAAAAAATGATTAAACCATTGAATGGAAATGTAGTGTTAAAAAAAGAAATAAAAGAGAATAAGACAGCCAGTGGTATTGTTTTATCTCAAAAAAAGGAGGAAGAGGAATTTGCTTTAGTAGTAGCATTAAGTGATGATGAAGAAGTAAATAAATTATCTTTAAAAGTTGGAGATAAAGTCCTTTTCAAAAATTACAGTACAACAAAAGTTAATTATGAAGGCGAAGAATATTTAGTAGTGTCAAATAAAGATATTCTTGCAACCTTAGAATAGGAGGAAAATTTATGGCAAAAATTATTAAATTTGGAAGTAATGCCAAAGAATCAATGCTTGAGGGTATTGATGAATTAGCTAATACAGTTAAGGTGACTTTAGGCCCTAAGGGAAGAAATGTAGTTCTTGATAAATCGTATGGTTCACCTTTGATTACAAATGATGGAGTTTCTATTGCTCGAGAAATTGAATTCGATGATCCTTTCAAAAATATGGGAGCGAAGTTAATATATGAAGTAGCAAATAATACAAATGATGTTGCAGGTGATGGTACTACAACCGCTACTTTATTAGCCCAAAAGATGATACATGAAGGATTGAATGATGTTGATAAAGGAGCAAATCCAGTATTGATGAGAGAAGGTATCGAAATTGCTTCTAAAAAAGTTAGTGAAAAGCTTTTATCACACTCAAGAAAAATTGAATCAACAAAAGATATTGCTTCTGTAGCCACTATTTCATCTGGCAGTAAAGAAATTGGTGATATAATCGCTAAAGCTATGGAGACAGTTGGTAAAGATGGAGTAATTAATGTCGATGATTCTAAAGGCTTTGAAACATCTCTTGAAGTAACTGAAGGATTAAAATATGATAAGGGATTTATTTCTCCTTATATGTTAGGAGATAGAGAGAAAAAGAACATTGTAATAGAAGACGCTTATGTATTAGTTACAAATCATAAAATTAATTCTATTCAAGATATTTTACCTGTACTTGAATCGGTTGTACAATCTCATAAACCATTATTAATTATTGCTGATGATATTGAACAAGAAGCTCTACAAACAATTATATTAAATAAATTGCGTGGTACCTTTAATGTAGTAGCAACAAAAGCTCCTGGATTTGGAGATAGTCAAGTTCAAGAAGAACAAGATATCGCCTTATTAGTAGGTGCTAAATTTATTGAAAAAGATTTGAATATGAAACTGGAAGATGTTACGGTTGATGATTTAGGAACAAGTAAGAAAATTATTATTACTAAAGATTCAACAACCATCATAGGAGGTAATGGTGATAAGAAACGTTTGCAAGAACATATTAACCAACTTGAAGGATTATTAAGGGAAACTTCTTCTAAAAATGAATCTGAACAAATAACAAAACGCTTAGCTAAATTATCAAATGGAGTCGCTTTGATTAAAGTAGGGGCAACAACTGAAAGTGAATTAAAAGAAAAGAAATTAAGAATTGAAGATGCATTAAATGCAACAAAAGCAGCCGTAAAGGAAGGTATTGTTATCGGTGGAGGTGCCTCACTAATCAATATATATAAAGAAGTAAAAGAAGAATTAACAAGTGATATTGTGGATGTACAACGTGGTATGAATGTCGTGCTTAACTCTTTAGCAGAACCTTTATATCAAATAGCGGAAAATGCAGGATATTCAGGAAAGAATATTGTTGAACAACAACTGACTGAAAAGGAAAACTTTGGTTTTAATGCGAAAACAGGTGAATGGGTGGATATGTTTAAAGAAGGAATTGTTGATCCAACTATGGTAACAAGGAGTGCTGTATTAAATGCTTCTTCTATCGCCGGATTATTCTTGACGACAGAAGCCTCTGTTGGAACAATTAAAGAAAAAGAACAAACAAATAATGCCGACACAATGTATTAATAAAGAAAAGGAGTGATTGATTATGTTTATGCCTAGTATTTTTGGAGAAAGTCTTTTAGATGATTTATTTGACTTAAATAAAAATCATCAAATGGAAACAAAGCTTTATGGTGATAAAGCGAAGAATTTAATGCGAGTTGATATAAAAGAAAATGAGCATGATTTCCAATTGTTTGTTGATTTACCTGGATTTAAAAAAGAAGATTTATCAATTGATTTGACCGATGGTTATATTACCATAAGTGCAAAGAAAACTATTGAGGAAGAAGAGAAAGATAAATATATTCGTAAGGAAAGATTCTATGGAACAATCAGCAGAAGCTTCTATGTTGGAGAATTGATTAAGAAAGAAGATATAAAAGCTAGATTTGATAATGGAGTATTAACATTAACAATACCAAAAATAGAACCTAAGGAAGAAAAAGAAGATTCCAATTATATCGCTATTGAGGGATAAGATAAAATGCAGTTCATTCATATAATGAGCTGTATTTTTTTAAACAATTCACAAATGGACAAAATAATGAAAATGTGTAATTCAGTTTATCCTTAATTTTTTATTTAATATAAATGTGTTAAGAAACAAGGAGGAAATGAATATGAACACAAATAAAGTTATCGCAGAGAAAATTGCAAGTGAATATGCAGTTAAAGAGGAAAACAAATTAGTGGCATTAAAAAAATTAGATGCTAAAGCTAAAAGACCAGCAAATATTTTTGCATATACATTTGGCATAATAATGGCTTTGGTATTAGGAGTTGGCATGTGTTTAGCTATGGGTCAAATTGGTGATGGATCTAATATCTCAATGGCTATTGGAATTGTCGTTGGATTATGTGGAATTGGAGGAGTATCAACCAATTATCCTATTTACAAAAAGATTCTAAATGTATCCAAAAGAAAATACGCTAATGATATAATGCTTTTAGCAAAAGAAGTTGTGGAAGAAGAAAAATAAATTCCAAATTCAGAAGGGAGTGTTTTTCATGAATAAAAATGAAAGCAAATATTATAACACTGCATTATTGATGGATGAGGCACTTTTAGAACTTCTAGAAAAAAAAGAATTTGATTTTATTACTGTAAAAGAAATATGTAAAAAAGCTGGCGTGTCTAGATCGACATTTTATCTTCATTACATTTCTATGGATGATCTATTAAGAGAAACTATTGAAATGGTTAATGAAAAATTTTCTTCATCGCTTGTGAGTCCTGATAGTGATAAAGAGTTAGTTAGTTCCATTTTGACGGTAGATAAGTTTTTAAGGCCATATTTATTATTTGTTAAGAATAATTTAAAAATATATCGTCTTATTCATGATAAAAGTGAATTATTTAATATCTCTAAGCAAACAGAAGATTTATATATTGGTTTGTTTGATAGGGTGTTATCTAATTTTGGTGTACAAGAAAATGAGAAAAAATATGTATTTCGCTTTTATGTAGAAGGAGTTTTAGGAATAATTAAAGAATGGATTGCTTCTTCTTGCGAAGATGATATTGATTTAATTATTTCTTTAATTACAAGAAATACTAGGGCAAATGAATAAAGTTTCTAATATATTATTGAGTAAAGTTTCTAATATATCATATAATTTTTTAGATGGAAAAGAGGAAAATCATTATGGATAATCGAGAGAGAAGAGAAAAAAATATAGCCTATAGAACTGATGAAAAAATGAAAGAAGAGGCTAAAAGAACAAGAAGATTGTTGTATAAATTTAATAATACTTGTTGGGATGATTTTGCATCGCTAAAAGAAATAATTAAAGAGATATTTGGAAAAGTGGGAAGCGCCTCTATTACGCCTCCTTTCTTTTGCGATTATGGATTTAATATTGAAGTTGGAAAGAACTTTTATGCTAACTCAGGGTGCACAATTTTAGATGTGGCAAAAGTTAAGATTGGAGATAATTGTCTATTTGGCCCTAATGTGTCAATATTTACTGCTGGTCATCCGATATATCCATCAACGAGAAATTCAGGATATGAATATGGAAAAGAAATAATAATCGGTGATAATGTTTGGATTGGAGGAGGGGCTATTGTGTGTCCTGGAGTTACTATTGGTAGCAATGTTGTAATAGGCGCGGGAAGCGTAGTAACAAAAGATATGCCTTCATGGACAGTATGCGCTGGTAATCCATGCAAAGTTTTACGCAAAATTACTAAAGAAGATGAAAGAAAATTGTTTAAAGACGAAGATATAGATCAAGAAGCATGGGATAATATAATCGAAGGAAAGTAAGAAAAAACCTAATCTAGAAAAGGCTAGATTAGGCTTTAATTTTGATTATTGAAGTTTTCTTTAGTGCATAGAGGAAAACAAATTAATTCTTCTTTATTTAAATCTTCTTTATGCATATCAACCTTATTTATTTGATGATTATCGTATGTAGTATAATAATATATTCCTTTATTTAAATTACAACAGGATGTATAGATGGTTATTTCATAAGAATCATTAATTTTGCAGCATCCTCTTTGTTGATCAACCGAATTTAAAATATGAAAGAATTGACTAACGCTTGATTCTTCATCATGTTCTGATAAAGAATGGGCTTTTACAAAAGCTACTCTCACAAAGCGCGATTGTGATGATAAGTCTCCTGGTAACCCTATAGCTCCCATTCCTCTACTATAAGGAGAGAAATGAACGGAAGGAGCAAAATTATTTCTAGGAGTTTCATTTGATAAACCTATATAATTATTTAGCATCATCATTTGAATATCAAAAGGAGGATTATTAGTTAATACTCCTACTTCATTATCATATATTTTAAGTCCATCTTTGACTGCTTCTAATGTGATGGTTTTGTCTTTATCACAAATTATCCAATGAAGAGAAGCTAATGGCATATTTTTATATGGTTGATTAGTTATATTGATTTTTTTAAGAAGTGCAATCACTTCATCTATGTTTTGACATTGACATAAAATCCAAGGAATTAATTCAAATTGAGCAATATTATCTTTCCCATCTTCTATATCATTGTATGAAGCATTACCAACGAAGTTCAATCCCGCAATACCTACTCCTTTTTCGTTGATTGCTTCATAGTATAATGGATAATTATCATAAATATGTGCCATACCTATAAGCGCATAGTGGGATGATATAGCTCCTTTATTCATAAAATTGTAGCGATAGTTTCGAGGAGTTATTACAACTTCTTCGCCATAAGAAAATTCATAGTCTAATGTTCTTCCAAAATAAGAATCTTTAGTTTTATATGTTGCTGCTGTACACATATTCTTTTTACTACCTTTCTTTATCAATTCATTTGATAACTATTACTTATTATATCATCTTTGTTACTTAAAAAAGTAAATGCAACAATTAATACCTA
>JBJFEV010000104.1:0-6274 GCA_051891155.1 Bacilli bacterium | reverse complement strand
GTTCTCCTTTTAAGTATTTATAAGTTTCATCAAGACTTAAATCACACATAGATGAAAAAGATGATTTAGCATGGCTTAAAGCATGATCAAACTCAAATCCATATTTTTCTAAAGTACCTAATTTGCATCCACCTCGAATAACATGTATTCCTTTAGTATCAAAATAGGATGGTAAAGAATAATAAACTTCATCATTTTTATAAACAAAATCGTCAATTTCACATATTTTACTAATTGAAGTTATGCTTTCATTTTTATCTTTTTTGATAGATTTTTTAATATTATTGCTTTCTTTTTTCTTTATTAAACAAATAAAATGTCCTTCTCCTTCATATAGATGAGGGAATAGATGAATACCGATATTGGTCTTTGATTTATAAAAGTAAGGGGAAGAAGGAATTTCAATTAATGATGCATCTTCCCTTTGGGAAAGTAAGTATGAAACAACTTCTTCATCTTCTTCAAAAGAGAATGAACATGTCGAATAAACTAATTTTCCTCCCTCATGCAACATATCAAAGGCTTGGAGAATAAGTTCTTTTTGAACCTGTGCACAAGATAATACTTTCGCATATGTCCAATCATCTTTCATCTTGCTTTCTTTACGAAACATGCCTGATCCAGAACAAGGTGCATCTAGGATTATTGAATTGAAAGTGCTCGGATATTTTTTTAATAAAGACGAAGCAGTCGTATTAGTAACAATAACATTTTTTCTTCCCATTCTTTCGATATTAGAAGAAAGGATTAAGGAGCGTTCTTTAGATATTTCATTACTGACTAAGATACCTTTGTTTTTCATCATTAAGGAAGCATGCGTTGATTTTCCACCAGGTGAAGCGGCGATATCGAGGACAACATCGTTTTCATTTGGTTCTAATAAATAACAGACTAAAGGGGAACAAGGCTCAAATAAATAATATACGCCCATATCAAAATATATATGTTTTCCAAAGTGATATATATCATCTTCATAGATATAGCAATTAGGGATAAATGGATGCTTTTTTACTAGTGGGAATTCTTTTTCAAATGTAGCAGAATTCATTTTCTCTTCATTTAGCAATAATGCATGCTTACTTTTTTTATTAGCTAGTGCATCTAATAAAGACGATATTTCTTCATCGTTAAGATATTTTTTTAAATGTTCTTTAAATTCCATAATAATTCCTCAAAAAATATTATAACAAAATATTGATAACATAAATAATTAATTATATCTTTATTTTTTATAACTATATTCATAGGTAAAATTTTCATCTTGATAGCAGAGTAATTTTTAAGATTAATAAATAAAAAATATAGCAAGACTTACAATAAAATTGTAAGTGAATATTTAAAAGCGCTTTCATTTAGTGTATAATAATTAACTGAGGTGTATGAATTATGAGAATGGTTGATATTATTATCAAAAAAAGAAATGGCTTAGAATTAAGCGAAGAAGAAATTCGTTTTTTTGTTGAGGGATTTACCGCTGGAGATATTCCTTCCTATCAAGTTTCTTCTTTAGCAATGGCTATTTTATTTAAAGGAATGAATAAAAAAGAAATTGGTATTTTAACAGATGCAATGCTTCATTCAGGTGAAACGATTGATCTATCTAGTATAGAGGGAATTAAGGTGGATAAACATTCAACCGGTGGTGTTGGTGATAAGACTTCTTTAGTTCTTGGTCCACTTGTTGCTTCCTGCGGTGTTAAGTTGGCTAAGATGTCTGGAAGAGGATTAGGACATACAGGAGGAACTTTAGATAAATTAGAGTCAATCCCTGGATGTAGAATTGGACTATCTAGAGAAGAGTTTATTAATCAAGTTAATAAATATGGCTTAGCGATTGTTGGACAAACAGGTAATTTAGTTCCTGCTGATAAGAAATTGTATGCTTTGCGTGATGTTACAGGCACTGTTGAATCAATTCCATTAATTGCTTCTTCTATCATGTCTAAAAAGCTAGCTTCTGGTTCTGATACGATTTTATTAGATGTTAAATTTGGTAGCGGTGCATTTATGAAAGACATTGATCAAGCTCGTCTTTTAGCGCGTACTATGGTCGATATAGGTGATCATTTACATCGTGATACTCGCGCGATATTAACTGATATGGATCAACCTTTAGGTTTAGCAATTGGTAATTCATTAGAAGTTATTGAAGCGATTAACACACTAAATGGAAAAGGCCCTTCCGATTTAGTGGAATTATGTTTAGGCGCGGGCGCAATTATGTTGATGCAAGCTAAGAAAACTTCTTCTATCGAAGAAGGAAGAAAACTTCTTCAAGAAAAGATTGCAAATAAAGAAGCTTTGGAGAAATTATGTGACTTAGTTAGAGCACAAGGAGGAGATGAATCATATATTCGTGATCCATCAAAATTTGAAAAAGCAAAATATATCATTGATATCAAAGCAGAAAAAGAAGGATATGTCAAACAAATCAACGCTTTAGAAATTGGTGATTCAGCGATGAGACTTGGTGCTGGAAGAGCTACTTACGATGATGTAATTGATCCAACTGCGGGTATTATTTTATCTAAGAAAGTGGGAGATAAAGTTAATGTAGGAGATACGCTTTGTACTGTCTACACTAATAAAGAAGATAATAAGTTGATTTTAAAAGACATCCATGATTCATTTAAACTTTCTAACGACGTAGTTAAAGTTAATCCAATTATTTATGAAGTAATAAAATAGGGCTTTTCAGGCCCTTTTTTGTTTGAGGTGAAGTTTATGATAGATCAATTTAAATTAGAGGTATGTAAAAAACGCATACGAAACGCGAAAAAAATTGTTTTTTTTGGAGGTGCAGGTGTATCTACTGCATCTGGCATCCCTGACTTTCGTTCTCCCCAAGGATTATACAATATCAAGTCAAAATATGGTATTCCTTATGAAGTTATGTTGAGTCGAACTTTCTTTGAAAAAAATCCGAAAACATTTTTTGATTTTTACAAAAATACGATGATTAATTTAGATGCTAAACCTAATAAAGCCCATCTTGCTCTAGCGGATTTTCAAAAGAGGCATCATAATATCGTGGTTATCACACAAAATATTGATAATCTTCATAACCAAGCTGGCTCAACCAACGTGCTAGAATTACATGGATCAGAATTTAGAAACTATTGTACGAAATGCCATAAATTTTTCCCTATAGAAGATGTAAAATGGGCGTTAGATATCCCTCAATGCGAATGCGGAGGCATAATTAAGCCCGATGTAGTTCTTTATGAAGAAAGTTTAGATTATTCAGTGTTAGAAGGGGCGATGAAAGCTTGCCAAGAAGCGGACGTCATGATTGTTGGAGGAACTTCTTTAAATGTATATCCGGCTGCTTCATTAGTTAATTTTTATCGCGGAGATAGTTTAATTGTTATTAATAAAGAAGGAACAGTCGCAGATAAACAAGCTGATTATGTTTTTCATGATGATATAACTAAAGTATTGCCATTATTATTGGAGGATTAAAATGAGTAGTAAAGAAGATATTATTTTAAAGATAAAAGAAGAGGGAAAAGAAGAATTCTTAAATTATGATGAAGAAGGTAATTTGGTTATATCTTATGATTTTCCTTCATCTTTGATTTCATATTCTTATAAAGGAAAGGATGGCAAAATTAAATCGCATATTCAATGTGAAATAATCTTAAAAGATATAGATGCTTTCATTAAAATGAATCATATATCTACCTCTACATCTATATATAATTTATTACAAATAACTATTGATAATGCTTATAAAAGAACTATTTATAGTTTAATCAAAAAAGGTAATGATCCTAATGATTTACAAGTTGATGATGCGCTAATTCTACAAGAATTAAAACAAGATAGTAACTTTATTAGAATGAATATTGAGTTGAAGAGTTTATTATTATCTAATTTCGAAGTTGAAATAATCAAAAATATCGGCAAAAAAAGTAAAGGAAAAAAATTGTTAATAGCGTATGTAGTAATTTATCTTATTCTTATTGTCGCGGTTCTTGCCGTTGTTATTTGGTTTTATAAATACTATCTAGAAGGTATTTTATCTTCTTCTGGATTATAAAGAAGATTTCGGTAAAACGAAGTCTTTTTTTGTATTACGAATTATTTTTCTATTTTTGTCGAATGCCATTTTCTTTATCAAAAAAGTTTTATTATGTTTTAAAGGAGGAAATCTTATGGAAAATAAAATAAAAATAACTTCCTTCGAAAATGGTATTGTCATCAAAATAAGCGGTGAACTAGATTCTTCGAAAGTGAAAGAATATCGCGATTCCATCCATTACTATATGAGAACACTTGGCCCTTCATATTTAGTATGGGATTTCTCCAGTCTTACTTTTTTAGATTCTTCAGGCGTTGGTTTAATTCTTGGACGATACAATGAGATTGAAAGAATAAATGGTAAGATGGGGTTGATAGGATTAAATTCTTATTCGAGAAAAATTCTTGGCATATCTGGTTTATTTTCTTTGATGCACGAGTACCGTTCTATTAAAGAATTCATAAGTGAAGAAAGGATTTATTTATGATAAATGAAATGGAATTAAAGTTTAAAGCAACCCTCGCTAATGAGTTGCTTGCAAGACAATCTCTTGTGGCTTTTATTGCTCCATTAAATCCGACATTTGATGAAATTGGAGAAATAAAAACAATTATTTCAGAAGCTGTATCAAACGCCATTATACATGGATATCATTTTGATGCGAGTAAAGATGTTTATTTAAAAGCAGCAATTTATGATGACTATATTGAAATTGTAGTCAAGGATTTTGGCGTTGGAATAGAAGATATTAAAAAAGCCAAAGAGGCGCATTACACAACCCGACCAGATCTCGAAAGAGCGGGTATGGGACTTACCATTATTGAAACTTTAAGTGATGATTTCTCTTTAAAGAGCGTTCCAGGAATGGGATGTAAACTCGTTATTAAGAAAAAATATAAATTACTAAAGGTTCAAAGTGAATAATTCACTTACTAATAAGGAATTATTAAAGTTAGTCAAACAAGGTGATGATGAATCGTTTTTTATTTTGTATAACCGTAATCAAGGTTTAGTCACATCATTATTAAAGAAATATTACTGTCCTAAAAATGAATATGAAGAGCTTAAAAGCAACGCTAATTTTGGATTGATAAAAGCGATAAGGAATTATTCTTTTGATTACAATGTAGAATTTTCCACCTATGCTGTACCAACCATTTTAGGAGAGATTAGAAAATACTTTAAAGAGCAGTCGCTTATTAAAGTGACACGCAGCAATAAAGAACGATACATCAAAATAAATGATGCAAAAGAAGTATTAGAAAAAAAGTTAGAAAGATCACCAACTCTTAAAGAACTGAGTGTATATCTAGAGGAAGATGAGGAAGACATAATAGATTCGATAAATGCTAATTCATATATTTCTTATCTAGATCAAACTTATGGAGATGATGATAGTATCGCTCAACTTGATAATGTAGTAGATACTTCTTTTTCTTTTACTTCCAAAGTGGAATTAGAACTAGCTTTAAGTAAACTTAGTAAGAAGGAACGCTTAGTA
The DNA here is from genome assembly GCA_051891155.1 of Bacilli bacterium. Lineage (GTDB taxonomy): Bacteria > Bacillota_I > Bacilli_A > RFN20 > CAG-449 > UBA3210. The sequence goes on along the minus strand of JBJFEV010000104.1, from coordinate 749 downwards.
ATCGAGTTACGTTATTTTGAAGGTTTGAGTCAAGTTGAAGTTGGAAAACGTTTGTTTTTAAATCAAGTTGGTATAAGCAGAATTGAGAAAGAAGCGCTTTTGAAATTAAAAAAAGAATTAGTATAGAAAAAATAATTACTCACAAAATAAGTGTAGGGTGAAAATATGAATATTGTTGAATATAAAAAAATTGTGAGTAAAAACAATAAAAATAAAAATAAAATTATCTCCTCTGTCTTGGCATTTTTAGGAGGAGGAACTCTCGGTATTATTTCGCAAGCACTTAGTGATTTTGGCTTTTATGTGCTTCATTATTCAAGAGAAAATTCTTATGCTTTTTCGACTTTAGTAATCGTATCCATCGCATGCTTATTGACCATCTTATCTTTTTATAATGATATTAGTCAGATTTTATCCGCAGGATTATTTGTTCCTACTACTGGATTTGCCAATTCAGTTTTATCTCCTTCTATTGAGGGAAGAGATGAAGGACTAATTAGAGGAATAGGAGCACGCATGTTTTCTCTATCGGGTTCAGTCATTGGAATTGGTATTTTCTTTTGTGTTTTTGTGACGTTGATAAAATATTTTCTATATATTATGGGGATTATTTCTTTATGAGCATAAATGTAAATTTTGAAAATGTATTTTTAAAAGGACATGTTTCAGTAACAGGCAATAAGGAAAAAGATGGACCAATGTGCAATTTTTATGACTTTTGTTTTGGAGATGAAAAAGCGCATCAAGAT
>JBJFEV010000103.1:0-6358 GCA_051891155.1 Bacilli bacterium | reverse complement strand
AGGTTAGGCTTTAATTTTTTTTTTTTCAATTTCAATTGGAGCATCCCCCATGCATAATTCTGATTTATCATATATTTCTTTATATAAAACTAACGATTTATTATTTTCTTCATCACTACTTACATAATAATGATTTAAATTTGTCACTTTAATATCACCGATTTTTTTACTATAGAAAGAAGAAGAATTAGATATAACTTCCTTTACTTTAAAAGATGATATCAACCTATCTTTTTCTCCCGAGTGATCATAATCTTCATGAGTAATAAATAATGTATCAATATGAAATATTTTTCGTTTATGAAAGAAAGGAATAAGGGAAGAAGATGTTAAGTCCATATTCACTTTACCTCCTGTATCTACCATTATCGTCGTAGACGAAGTTCTAACAATCATTGCATCACCTTGACCTACATTAATAAAATCAATTTCGTAAGAAATATAATTATCGATAGGTAAAGCACAGATTAAAATAAAAAAACTTTGAAGTAAAAGTACATTCTTTGTCATCTTATTTCTTTTAATTTCTAAAAAAAATACGCTTAGAATCAATAAGAAATAATATATTATAATAAAAACAAAATTTATTTCACCCACAACGATATAAAACTTATTATTATCAAGTAGCAAAACTAAACTATAGATAAAGGAACACAAATAATTATTTATTTTATAAAAAGGAAATAAGGAAAACACCATTCCTTGAAGGTATAAAACCAGAGAAAAAGGAGCAAAAAAGAACATCAAAAAAGGATTAACTAAAGAAAAGGTGCCACTTCTATTAATAAGGAATGGAATCATAAATAAGTAAATATATAAACTAAAAACTAATGAACGATATTTTCTTTTTATTCTTCTAAATCCCTTTGTACTGTAAGAAATAAAAATAGAAAGACTAAAGGAAAGAATAAAACCTTCTTCATAAATATAATTAGGCATTAGAAGCAAAATAATTAAGTAAACTAACAATATTGTATCTCTGTAAGATATTTCTTTATTCTTTTTACAAGAAATGAACTTAATTAATTTTAAGAGAAATATTTTTAATACGCTGATTTTATATGAAGAAATAAATAATAAAAAGAAAAGAAAAAACAATATGAATAAATCTATCTTTTCTTCTTTATATTTCTTAATCAATAATTTTTTTATAAGTTCTATTAAAAAATATATATGATAAGAAGATAAAGAAAAAACATAAGATAATCCATTTTTATAAATAAGATTATCCCATGTTTTTGAATAAGAACAAGAGAAAAGAAGCATAGATAGAATAGCTTTAGATGAAGATGAATAATCCTCTTTTATAACAAAAGAGATGATATTTCTTTGTTGAATCAAAGGAGTAAATATTCTTTTTATTTCCGCATCGTATAAAGCTTTATATACCCCTTTATGGGAAATATAATCTTCAAAAGAAAATACCGATTCATATGAAGTAATTTTCATAGGTTCAATACTTGAAGAATAAACCTTTAATAATTCAAATTTTTGATATGGATTATCTTCTAAATAAATATAATATTTATTAAATCCTTGCACAATGATAATATAATTACTTTTACTCTCAAGAACTAAAGCTAAACCATTAACTTGTTTGACATCATAAGTTAGGTGTCCTAGGTAGGAAAACAAAACACCAAAAAAAGTGAAGAGCATTAATTTAAGATATTTCTTTTCTCTTTTCTTGACCAAAATGTATATAGGATAAATTAATAATAATATACCAAAAAAAGGTTTATAAATTACTAATAATCCACCTAAATACGCTAAAAAGATGAGAAATATCATTATTTTAAGGTAATATAATCTCTGATTTTTTCATATGTTTTTTCACCGATTCCAGAAACATTTTGGATATCTTCTAAAGTTTGAAAAGGTCCATTTTCTTCTCGATATGCAACGATTGCATTACCAAGATTTAATGAAATGCCACTTATTGTCGATAGTTCTTCCGCAGTCGCAGTGTTTATATTTACTTTTGCCACTGAACTATCAAGCACACATGATTCAGAATATCCCGCAATTTTAGGAATATAGACAAGTTCTCTTCCTTCTAAAGTTACATCTAAATTAATCGCATCAGTATCTGCTGAAGCTAATAACCCACCAGCTTTAGTTACTAAATCATATATAGTATCTGTTGTTTTCATAGCGTACGTACCTGGATGTAACACTTGACCTTCAATCTTTATATTGATGGTATTTCCTTCTTCAATTTCGACAATTTGATCACCTGAAACAGTGTTTGTCTTTAAATTAGGATCTATTTGAGTGAAAACTACTATCATAACAATTAACCCAACTAGTCCTCCAATTATCCATTTAACCATTTTTTCTTACCTCCTATTACTTTTATTGATAGGTTAAGAAAAAATTACTAAAAAAAACACGATTTTATATTGAATTTGTAATCACATTCTACATCTTTATGTATCTAGTGATACTTTACAAATTCATTTAAATCGTGCCCTTTATTATTCAGATGTTACTTTTCTAATTTCTACTTCATATTGTTTTGGAGCTTTAACAATTATTCTTTCACCAACTTTGTGGCCTAAGATAGAAGTAGCTAATAAGCATTCATTAGAAATCTTATTATTTTCTGGATCACTTTCGGTTGAACCAACAATTTGATATTTAACTTCTTCTTGTAAGAATGAATCATATAAAACAACAAATAGACCTACTTTAACAACATCACTAACTTTAGAATCAGCATCAATAACTTCTGCGTTATCAATTTGTTCAGTTAATTGATTGATTCGTGCTTCAACTTCAGCTTGTCTAGCTCTAGCAGCATCATAATCAGCGTTTTCAGATAAGTCACCTTGTGCTCTAGCTTCTTTTAATTCTTGAATTACTTCTGGTCTAATAACATCTATTAAATTTCTTAATTCTGCTTTTAATTTTTCAAGACCTTCTTTAGTAACGATAATTTTATCTTTATCCATAGATTGAATCTCCTTTTCAAGTCGTCTTTTATTATACCATAATCAAGATGAAAATCTATAAAAAAAAGGAGTTAATTTATCATTATTCACACCTTTTTTTATTACATAAGAAAAAAATGACTAATTATTTGTCTTCTAAAAAATTTTTTTGCAAATAATGTTTACCAATTTATTGTATGATTTTGTTTTATAATTGATAAACCAAACATACTTTATACGAAAATAACTGCAATATTAAGATAAAGAGCAAACGATAACCATAAAACATATGGTATCAAAAGATAAGCCGATATCGGTGATTTCTTTTTTATAATTAAAAGACGTAATATCACAATTATCAATAGAGCCCCTAACCAAAAAGAAGAAAATATTCTCAATTTAAGTTTAAAAAACAATAAGGTCCATAATGAATTAAAAAATAAATCAAAATAATATAAAATTATTCCTTGATCATTCTCTTCTTTAGCCATTGGTACTTTATCAAAAATATAAATTGAAATAAAAATTAATATATATAAAATACTCCAAACAATAGGAAAAATAATTCTTGGAGGGTTCAAAGGTATGGAAGGATAATCTTTAGCCTCTTGACTTGATACCATATAGAACATTGTTCCAAAACCAACGCATAAAATTAATGGTAGTACTAGTCTTATAAGTTTTTTCATCAGCTCACCTAATTTTATTTTATGAATGAAATATTATTTTATGAAAAAAAGCACATTGATGTGCTTTTCATTATTTTATATCTGATTCTTTAAAGATAACATTTCCAACAATAATATTAATTACGATAAATATAATCGTGGAAATCGTTCCAACAAGTAATGTCGTATTGGCAAGACTTGCCCCCGAAGAAGAAATCATTTCATTAACTGGATTGATAGGAATAATCAAATTCAATTTTTGAAATATCTTTGGTATATCAAATGTTTGAAGAAGACTTGCTACTAGTAAGAAACCATCAAATACCAATTGAACAACAAATTGTAAAATAATGGTCAATGATACTTTCTTTATAGCGAAAGCTAATAAAGTAATTAAAGAACTTAAATATATATATTGCAAACAACCCGCCCATAATTCTTTAAGAATCAAAAGGAATTGCTCACCATTAAAGTCGGTACCATAACCAAACAACAAAGTTCCTAATAATAAATTCAATAGCGAATATAGCAATATAAGAACAACATTATATACTGCACCAGTAATAAAAGATGATAATAAAATATCACTTCTTTTATGTCCAGTAATTATCTTATTTCTTAAAGTGCCAGAGGAAAAATCTGAGCACATAATAATCGATGTGAAAATAGGAATGAGCAAACCAACATTATTTGTTGAGGAGAAGCTTTGTACGAAAAATGAACGTGCACTGAAAAGTGAACTCATACTTGGATCACTTTCAAATTCAGATTCAAGCATATTTTTTAAAAATAAATAGCTAAAATTGTTGATTAAAACGAAGGCTACAATAATAATAAGCGCCGCAATCGTTAATTTGCTTTTTAAAATGCGATAAAAATCGGCTTTAAGCAATCTTTTCATCTTATTGCGCCTCCCTCATAATTTTAAAATAATAATCTTCTATTGATTCATTGGAGTTAGAAATTGCTTCTAATTGAATTCCGTCATCAACAATAATCTTAAGAATATTATTTATGTCTACTTTATCAAATACTAATAAACTATTTCCTTCAATACGATAATCTTGAATTTGTAACTTTTTTATTAATTCCTCATTGATATCTGTAATCTTTTTCATGGTTATTTTTATATTGCTTCTTGTTTTATTGTGCAATTCTTCCATAGAAATCTCTTCCAATAACTTTCCATGGGATAAAAAACCAACTTTATTACAAATTTTATCTAATTCACCAAGAATATGAGATGAAATTAAAAAAGTTATACCTTGTGAAGCTAGATTCAAAATTAATTCCCTTATTTCGATAAAACCAGATGGATCTAATCCATTCATTGGTTCATCTAAAATAATAAATTTTGGGTTATTAATTAAACATATTGCAATCCCAAGTCTTTGACGCATACCGAGTGAAAAATCTTTTGTTTTTTTCTTTTCAATACTCTTTTCATCAAGACCAACTTTACTTAGTAAAGAAGAAATCTCTTCATCAGTAATCTTAATTCCGTAAGCTAAAGATTGTAAAATGATATTCTCTTTTGCGGTCATAGATTTATTGATGGAAGCCGCTTCAACTATGGAAGATACTAGTTTTCTCTTTTCAAATATTTTTTCATCTTTGGAAGATACACCAAACAATTCATAATTTCCATAAATGCTAATTAATCCAGTGATGGCTCTTATTAGCGTTGTCTTTCCAGCACCATTTTCCCCAACAAATCCATAAATATCACCTTCTTCAATGGTCATATTTACTTTATCTAGGGCAAAATACGTTTTATATCTTTTTGATAGATCATGCGTTTTTAAAATCGTCATCTAAATTCCCCCTCAAAAATACTTGTTATAGATAATTCTTTATAATAATCCTTCTTCTCTTAATAAATAATTATCTAACATATTTATTATATACTATATATACATAAAAAGCAGTTACCAGTCATAAAAAAAGCAAATCTTATCTTATTTGATAAGACTTGCATTAATCATATTTTTTACATTATGAAACTACATTATATTCTATAGTTCCATCTTCTAAAATTTCTTTTTTGAAAATTATTTTTTGCTTGCTTTCATATCCTTTTAATGAAATTGAATAAATTAAATCACCATCTTGCAATTCTCTTTTTACTTTAAATCTCTTATTATCCAATTTAATTTGGATTTCATCTTTATTATCTTCTTGTTCAATTTTGATAAAATAATCTAATATTTTTTTACCTTCTTCAACAACTTCATAATGAAGTTCTTGTTCAATCTCATCTTCATCTTGAGAATATTCTTCTTTAATTTTTATGTATGATGATTCTCCTTTTTTGATGACGAATTTTCTGGTTTTTTCTTGTTCATCATCATCAACTTCACATTCTTCCTTTGAGAAGAAAGGATAATATTCTTCTTCAGAAACAAATGCTAATCCAGAAATATTCTTCTTCTCATCTTCAGAAGAAAGATCATTGTAATAGAACATATATGATGATGAAGTAGATAAATCATTATTTAAGAAAGTGACTACCTCTTTGTATTCATAAGTAACTCCATCGATTTCAATATTCACAACTTCTACATAAGAGTCGACCATCGAATCATTATCAAGTAATAAATCGATAGTTGGAAGTGCATCTTTAATTTGCGAAATTTGTTCATCACTAACATCATCAAAATAATCTTTATATTCTTTGCCTTTTCTTAATGTTGGTGAAATGTTTATTTCATTAGAATAAGCACTCAATATATTCATGCCTGTTGCTGCTTGAAGGGT